>JAZUPR010000039.1:0-4269 GCA_045605285.1 Clostridia bacterium
ATATTAAAAGGTATTGATAATAATGAGTTTAAAATGTATCTGCAGTTTATTGTAGATAATAAAACCAAAAAATTGTTTCTTCTGAGGCGTTGTCCAGATGGCATAGCCCGGATGATGGGCTTGTACCACCTGTAAAATATATTGAGGGTATGCAGTCTACAGGTCTTATCACCAAACATGATTTTTATATGTTCGAACTGGCTTGTCGTCAGCTTGAAAAATGGGAAAATACAGAATATAAAGATATATCAATATCCTGTAATTTTACCAGAATATCCCTTTCAGAAGAAGACTTTGCAGATAAGCTTGAGATAATTTCCAGCAAGTATAATTTTGATAAATCTAAACTTGCCATAGAAATAACTGAAGATACTGTTGAAAAAGATATGGAAATAGCAATAAAAAATGTAATGATGTGTAAACAGCTGGGATTTAAGGTTTATCTTGATGACCTTGGAAGCGGCTATACCCCTCTTTCAGACCTTTGTGATTATCCGATTGATGTTGTCAAAATTGACCGCGATATTTTGCTCAAGGCTGATAAACCAAAGGGTAAGGATTTGTTCTCAGCAATTGTAGACCTTGCTCACAAACTGGATATGTCTGTTATTTGCGAGGGAGTGGAAACCGATGAACAAAACGACCTTGTATCAGGACTTGATTGCGATTATATACAGGGTTGGTATTTTTCAAAACCTCTTCCGCTCGAAGAAAGCGAATTGTTTATTAAAGAATATAGCATGAGATAATTTTTCTCTAACTGCAAAATATCAGAGGTGATATGTATGAAAAAAAGTGCAATAATAACAGGCGGCACCAAGGGAATAGGAAGAGCCATTGCCTTAAAGTTTTATGAACAGGGATATAATATCGCTCTCATATATAAAAGTGATAATAAAAGTGCAAACGAATTTTACTCTCAGCTTGATGCAGATAGGGTTGTTTTGATAAAAGCAGATGTTTCTTCCTTTGAAGAAATGAAAAAAATGGGAGAGAGCGTAATTTCAAAATTCGGTAGGATTGATGTTCTTGTAAATAACGCCGGAATTTCACAACAGAAAATGATAAACGATATCACAGAGAATGATTGGGACAATATGTTTTCTGTAAATGTCAAGAGCATTTTCAACTGCACAAAAGCAGTTCTTGACAATATGATTCATAATAAATCCGGCAGAATAATCAATATATCGTCTATGTGGGGGATAACAGGAGCATCCTGTGAAGTTCACTATTCGGCAACCAAATCGGCAGTTATAGGATTTACAAAGGCACTTGCCAAAGAACTTGGTCCGTCGGGAATAACTGTAAATTGTGTTGCACCGGGACTTATAGATACAGATATGAATTCTTCCTTCACAAAAGATACTATAAATGAAATTGTAAGCGAAACCCCGATAATGAGAATAGGCACAGGAAGAGATGTTGCAGAGTCTGTAGCATTTCTCGCATCAGATGACGCAGGATTTATAACAGGTCAGGTTCTCAGCGTCAACGGAGGATTGGTTATATAAAAAACACACAAGGAAAAGTATCCTTGTGTGTTTTTTTATTGCTTATAATTAATATAAAAATCACCAATGTCAGAATAAAAAGACGACATGTTAGGAGTTATATTTCCTTTTATTCTGTTGTTCACAAAAATAGCTGTGTTTGTGTGAAACAAAGGTATTTGAGGAACATTCTGATAAAAATATTTTTTGAAATTCTCGTAAATAATGTCTGAGTTTTCAATGCTTGAGTTAATCATATTCAGGTTGTTTAAAAGTGTGTCGAATTCAGCATTTTTAAATGTACATAGTTTTTGTTCTGTTTCGTGCAGGGAATTAAACATAAAGTCCATGTTCATATTGTTTTGCATCACAACCTCACCGATATACAGGTCGTAGTTTTTTTCTGCAATGCGGTTTTTGTAATCTTCAAAATCCACTTCCTGCATAAGAAGCTTTATTCCGTATTGTTCCAAAGCTTTTTTAATATGCTCTGCAGCACGCGCTTTTTCCTTGCTTTCTTTGTTGTAAAGGAGATATAATGATATGTCATATTTGTTAAATTCAGGTGCTCTAAGGTAATTTTCCTCCTCATCATCCTTTTCGGGAGAGATGTTTGTCTGAGCATTTTCTTTCCCCTTATCTTCGTAGACTATAATCGGAAGATTTGCGGGTATCGCGTGGTTGAACATAATATTTTCTATAAGCTCTTTTCTGTTAAGTGCTGCATTTATGTCGCGTCTTAATGATGATTCTTTCAGTTGTTCATTTTCTGTGTTTATGCCTATAAATGTATATCTCGGAGACGGAGTTTCGTATATCTTTGTTTCAGAAGTAAATGTAAACTCGCCCCAGTTGCTTCCGTTTGTGGTAAATATATCAATTTCTCCTGAGTCAAAGGCGTGAAATATATCCTGTGAGTTGTGAAGAAAATTAATTCTTACATTGTCTATATAGGTTTCCTTTTCTCCATACCAATTGTCAAATCGGGTATAGGTCATATACTTGTTTTTTACCTGACTGTCATATTTGAATCTGCCTGTTCCAATAGGTACGAAATACGGATTTTCGCTGACAAACGATTCCTTTGATAACCCTTTTGGCAAAATTGGAAAATCAAGATTGTTTATAAAATTTGCCTGTGGAGAAATCAGCTCTATTGATACAGTGTGATTGTCTGTTGCCTTGTAGCTGAGCACATTTTTAAACATCTCTGTATAAGGGGTATCATATTTTTTTATATAGTCAAAAGTAGCTATAACATCCTTTGAATCAAGTTGCTTTCCGTCGTGAAATTGTATTCCCTGTCGTATTTTTATGGTGTATATCTTGTTTGATACAGAAACAGAATATCCCGATGCTATAACAGGTGTTGCACTAAGGTCGCTTTCTGCTTTAAACAATCCTTCATACACAACCATCAGCACGTCTCTTACATTTTGGTATTGTGTTGCCAGGGGGTTTAAAGTATCAGGGACAAATGATGCCAGTTTTATTGTTCCGCCAAATTCGGGTGTATATTCTTCCGTTTGTGAAGTTTCGGTATTGTCCGTAGATATGTCACTGTTTTTGTCTGAACAAGAACTGATAAAAAGGATAGATGCCATTATTATTAGAGTTAAACTAAAAGCTTTTTTCATATCTGTCATTCCTTTCTTATATATCAGTCTTTATACAATATTCTTTCTATGCCGACACATTTTCCTGTTTCATCATCTGTTTTGATTATTATTCCGCATAGCTTTGCTTTCCCGTCAGCGTGTTCAAATTTAAGTGGGAGAGAGGTTATGAATTTATCTATAACCACTTCTTTCGATACTCCGAGTACCGAGTGTATTGCACCTGTCATACCAATGTCTGTAATATATCCTGTGCCTTTTGGTAAAATTGTCTCGTCTGCTGTCTGCACGTGTGTATGTGTTCCATATACACAGGTTGCCTTTCCGTCAAGATAATATCCCATGGCTATTTTCTCGCTCGTAGCTTCAGCGTGAAAATCTACAAGTATAATGTCGCATTTGTCCTTTATTCTTTCAATCTCTTTGTCTGCTGCTTTGAAAGGACAGTCAAGTGCCATAAGATTTACTCTTCCCATAATGTTTATTATGCCTATTTTTTTGCCTTTGCAATTTAAAATCATACTGCCTTTGCCTTCTACCTGTGATGGGTAGTTCGCAGGGCGTATAACATTGTTTTCGGTTTCTAAAATTTTAAATATATCTTTTTTCCCAAATGTGTGATTCCCCATAGTCATTGCGTCTATGCCAATATCACATAATTTCCTGTAGTCTCCATATGAGAGACCATTTCCGCCGGAAACATTTTCGGCATTTGCAATGCAAAAATCTATACTGTGACTTTCTCTTATTTCACGGATAACCAATGATACGTAGTCCAGGCCACATGAGCCAAAAATATCTCCTATAACAAGAATATTCATTTAATTCTCCATTCTAAGCTCTATGTGAGCAGTAAATACAAGGGACTGTATCACAGTTTCAAAAGCTTTTGCTTTGAACTTTGCAATCACAGTCCCTTAATCTGTTAATTATTTTGCGTAATCTACTGAACGAGTTTCTCTGATAACATTAACCTTAATCTGTCCGGGATACTCTAATTCACTTTCAATTTTCTTAACTATATCTCTTGCAATAAGTACAGTATCTTCTTCATTAACTTCTTCAGGCTTAACCATAATTCTGATTTCTCTTCCTGCCTGAATAGCATATGATTTTTCAACACCGCTAAATGAATTTGCAATTTCTTCAAGTTTTTCAAG
>JAZUPR010000040.1:0-8201 GCA_045605285.1 Clostridia bacterium
ATAGTAACCATTATATTATATTTACTATCCAATTATATCAAAAAGGCAAAAACCTTTTCAATAATTAAAAAAATTTTTAATCAAATGTTAATATTTTTGACACACCACCCCCTTAAACCCCTTGTGACACAAGGTCTTAGATATATTTCATTTTTTTGAAAAAGAGTAGGCGAAATTTCTTTTTTCATTTTTTATAATAGAATTAGCAAGTGACACGCAGGAAAGACTGCAGAGCCGGCATGACACTTCGGAAAAGACGAAAGGAGAATTTTTAAAAATGAAAAAAGAAGAAAAAAACAAAGAGATTATTGAGGAAATCATTTCTGATGAAAGGAAAGAAATTTCTTCAACAGAGGAGACAAAAGAAACATCTCCGAAATCAAAAGAAGACCTGAAAAAAGAATTTAATAACCTTATAAAAGGTGAGTTCAAAGAGGTCTACGAGGAAAAAATCAAAGAAAACTTATCTAAAAGGTTCAAAGAGAATGAAGCCTTGAAAACTCAGCTTGAGGATGCAAAAGAGATACTTTTTTCCTTAAGCGGCAGATATTCCATTGAGCCGGGGGATATGGAAGGCCTTAAAAACGCCGTTAATGCCGACGACGAGCTTTTCCAAAAGGAAGCAGAAAAACAGGGACTCGATGTCAAAAACTATCGCCACCTCAAAAATCTTGAAAGAGAAAATGAGGCATACAAAAAGTTCTTTGAAAAAGAAAGACTTGAAAGAGAAGCTGCCGATACTATGAGACAGTGGTACGATATGTCAGAGGCTCTTGCTAAAGAGTATCCTGATTTCAACATTTCCAAAGAGGCTGAAAATCCCAAATTCATTGCCCTTATAAAAGCCGGTGTTGATTTAAAAACTGCCTATGAGGCTATTCATCACAAGGATATATTAGACCTTGCTAAAGAAGATGCCGCATCAAAGGCAAGAAAGGAAGCAACCCGTGAGTATCTCTCAAGAGAAGCAAGACCTGAGGAAAACGGATTGTCTGCGCGCTCTTCTGCCATAATCAAGACCGATGTAAGTAAGCTCTCAGCAAAAGACAGAGCCGAACTTGCAAAAAGAGCTGCAAAGGGCGAAAAAATATCATTTTAAAAAAGAAAGGAAAAAGAAAAAATGAATCTTAAACTCAACCTTACAATGTTTGATATGAATCCAAACACCACAGAGACATTGTCTTCTGAGATGAAAACCTACTACAGCGATTTTCTCATTGACAATGCAAAACCAAATCTTGTTCACGACCAGTTCGGACAGAAGCTCCCAATTCCCAAAAACGGAGGAAAGACCATAAACTTCCGTAGATTTATGCCATTTTCAAAGGCCACAAAGGCTCTTACAGAGGGCGTAACTCCTGACGGTGGTTCACTTTCTGTAACCAACCTTTCATCAACTGTGTCTGAGTATGGATATTTTGTTACTCTTTCAGATGTGCTCATGCTCACAAGCATTGACAACACTCTCGTAGAGACTACAAAACTCCTTGGAAATCAGGCAGGTACTACCCTTGACACTATCACAAGAGAGGTGCTCAATGGCGGTACAAATGTTCTTTATGCAGGCGGTGTAAGTGCAAGAAGCTCAATCACAGCTAACACAAAGCTTACAGTTGACGATGTGATGAAGGCTGCAAGATTCCTTAAAACTCAGAACGCTCCGAAGATTGACGGTGCTTATGTTGCCATTATCCATCCTGACGTGGCTTATGACCTTATGAGAGACGAAGAGTGGATTGACGCTCACAAATACAGCGCAGCATCAAACCTTTTTGATGGCGAAATCGGAAAAATCGGCGGTGTGAGATTTGTGGAAAGCTCTGAAGCAAAAATCTTTAAAGGAAACGATGTAAATGTATACTCAACACTTGTTCTCGGTGCAAATGCATACGGAGTAACAGAGGTTGAGGGCGGCGGCCTTAAAAACATTGTTAAGCAGCTTGGCTCAGGCGGAACTGCAGACCCTCTCAACCAGAGAGCAACTGCAGGCTGGAAGGCTATAAAGACTGCTGAAAGACTTGTAGAAAACTACATGATAAGAATTGAAAGTGCTTCTTCATTTAACGGAAGCGAAAACTAATTTTACCTGTGTCCCGCTTTTATTTAGCGGGACACAAATAAAAAATAAACGGAGGATTTAAATTATGTCAAAATCAAAAACATTAAAATTTGAAACACTTGCTGATGAAAATGCATACTACAACGAGCTTGTAGCTGTTCGCCTCTTTAAAGACAACGACAGATACAAGGATGATGTGTTCGTGGCAGTAAACGGCGTTGGAATGATTGTTCCAAGAGGTGTTGAAGTAAAGATACCGAGAAAATATGCCGAGGCTATAAAAAATTCTGAAATTCAGGACGGTTTTTGCGCAGATTATCAGAGCTCTCTTTCTTGCTCCAGTAAATCAAAAGAATTGAGTGAATAAAAATGAATTCTTTGGAAAATGCCCGAAAAGACTATATAATGTCGGGAGCAAAGCTTTCTGAACTTTCACGCAAATACAATATAAAATATGCCACCCTAAGATACAGGGCAAAAAAAGAAGACTGGGACAGTCAGAGGGAAACCTCTAAAAGCGACAATCTCAAAAGAGAAGAAAAAATACTTTTTTTAAGCGATAAGCTATTGGATAAAATAGAAAGGTCTATAAACGAGATAGACCGCTGCATTATAAAGACAAAAGAAAAGATAAAGTCTGTAGAATATGACACAGACCTTAAAAAGCCTGTCAACGAGTCGGTAGAAGAAAAAGAAAACATACAGATAATCGACGGAATGGTTGACAAAATGGGACTTAAGCAGCTTGTCTCCACCCTTAAGGATATAAAAGACATTCACATGAGCTTTACAGGAGAAGGAGGTTCGTGCGAAAACGAGGGAGGAATAATCCTCCTTGGCGCTATAGACGAATCTACCCTTGAAGAAAGGGAGGACATTTTTTCTGAGGTGGCTATATGAAGACTATATGGACACCTCAGGAAAAACAAGCTGTTTTCCAATCAAGAGGAGAGTACGAGGCTCTCTACGGAGGCGCAGCGGGGGGCGGAAAGTCTGATGCCCTCCTTACCGAGGCTCTCCGTCAGGTGCACATTCCCCACTATCGGGCGCTGATTCTTAGAAAAACTTATCCCCAGCTTTCAGAGCTTATTGACAGAAGCAGAGACCTGTACTCTCTGGCATATCCCAAAGCAAGATACAATGCAGGAAAGCATTTTTGGGAGTTCCCGTCCGGAGCAAAAATATATTTTGGCGCAATGCAGCACACAAAGGACAGGATAAACTATCAGGGAAAAAGGTATGACTTTATCGCCTTTGACGAGCTTACACACTTTACCTGGGACGAGTATTCATATATGTTTTCAAGAAACCGTCCCTCAGGAAAAGGCACAAGGGTGTATATACGCTCCACCACAAACCCCGGCGGCATTGGTCACGCGTGGGTAAAAGAAAGGTTTATAACAGCCGCCCCGCCGCTTACACCTATTACCACAGAAATGAATATTGCAAAGCCCGATGGCTCATCTATGGCGGTAAAGAGAAACAGAATTTTTGTTCCGTCAACTGTGTTTGACAACAAAAAGTTATTGCAGAATGACCCAAACTATCTGGCAAATCTTTCTATGCTTCCCGAAAAAGAGAGAAATGCCCTGCTCTACGGAGACTGGGACAGCTTTTCTGGACAGGTTTTTTCAGAATGGAAAAACGATTCATCCCACTACACCGACAGAAAGTTTACCCATGTGATAGAGCCTTTTGCAGTACCAAAAGAGTGGAAGATATACAGAGGCTTTGACTTTGGTTATTCAAAACCCTTTGCGGTGGAATGGATAGCCATAGACCACGACGGAAGAGCTTATGTTATAGCAGAGCTATACGGATGCACCGAAAATGCTGACGAGGGAATAAAAGCAACCCCTCAGGAAATTGCAGGAAAAATTAAGCAAATGGAAAGAGAACATCCAAATCTTAAGGGACGGAAAATTCACGGAATAGCCGACCCTGCCATTGCAAAGGCTGAAACAGGTCAGTCTATAGCCGATATGTTTGCATCCGAAGGTGTGTTTTTTGATTTTGGCGACCACCAGCGACTCCCCGGCAAAATGCAGTTTCACTACAGACTGGCGTTTGATACAAACGGAATTCCAATGCTCTATGTTTTCAACACCTGCCGTCATTTTATCCGCACAGTTCCCGCCCTTACCTACGATTCTACCAATGTGGAAGACATAGACACAAGGAGCGAGGACCATATATACGATTGTGTGAGATATGTCCTTATGGAAAATCCCATAAATCCCAGGAAAAATGTTCTGCAGTCGGCAGTGAGAGAAGACCCACTTGAGCTATGTGAAAAACCTATGGAAAAATATAATTTTTATTCGTTTTAATTAAACCTTGACATTACCTCTGTGTGGCAATTATAATTGTCATATAAACTCAGGAGGTAATGCCAATGAAAAAAATTATACTCTCATTTCTTTTGATGTTTTGTCTTGCCTTTTCCTTTGCATCCTGCAAAAAAGACGATGTAAATGAGATAGAAATCACAGAGACACCCTCTGTATCTGAAGATATAAAAGAGGAAAAACCATCTAAAGAAAAAGAATTATCAGACACCAAGCAGGAAGAAAAGAAAGAATCTTCTTCAAAAGGAGAAGAAAAAGTTTCTCCAAAGGAATTTGAAAGTCTTGTAGAAACATTTAATTCATCCGACGACGAAAAAGAGAAAGAAGAAGCCCGCAAAAAGATTGAAGAAATCTTAAAGCAGGTAGAACAGCAACAATAATAAAAAGGTCTCAGCGAATAATCGCTGAGACCTTTCTTTATTTTTTATTCTTCTGTTACTTCTTCTTCAAGGTCTTCTTTCTGTGTTTTTTCTATGGACTTAATCTTTACATTTTCGTCAAGTCTCATTACTCTTACACCCTGTGTGACTCTGCCGAATTCACTTATTTCGTCAACATCCATACGGATAACAACTCCCTCTGTGGTAATGAGCATAATATCGTTTTCGCTGTTTACAATACTCATTCCCGCAATTAAACCTGTCTTATCGGTAATTTTGTATCCTGTTACACCCTTTCCGCCTCTGTACTGAACCTTAAATTCGCTTACAGGGGTTTTTTTGCCATAACCGTTTTCGGTAATGGTAAGAAGTGTCTCATGGTCTCGGCACACACTTGCATCTATTACATAATCGTCGCCCTTAAGCTTGATACCTGTAACACCTGTAGCTCCTCTTCCCATTGGTCGTACATCTTTTTCGTCAAATCTGATGCACATACCGTTTTTGGTACCGATGATAATGTTGTTTTCACCGTCGGTAAGGTGTACTCTGATAAGCTCGTCATCTTCTCTAAGACCTATGGCAATAAGTCCGCCCTTACGGTTGGTTGCATAGTCTGTAAGATTTGTTTTCTTGACAAAACCTTTTTTTGTAATCATAGTAAGGTATTTGCCCTCTTCAAACTCTCTCATAGGAATCATGGCTGTAACATGTTCTTCTTTTTCAAGAGGAAGAATGTTTACAATGGCAGTTCCTTTTGCAGTTCTTCCGGACTCGGCAATTCTGTATGCCTTTATCTTATACATCTTACCTTTGTTGGAAAAGAACAGGAGATAATCGTGTGATGACGCTATGATAAGGTCTTCAACAAAGTCTTCTTCCCTTGTGGAAAGCCCTGAAATACCTCTTCCGCCTCTGTGCTGACTCTTGTATGTGTTTGCAGGAATTCTCTTGATATAGCCAAAGTGAGTCATGGTGATTACGCAGTCCTCTTCTTCTATAAGGTCTTCGTAGTCCACATCATCCACTGCTGCCTCAATGCCTGTGCGTCTGTCGTCGCCGTATTTTTCGGCAATTTCTGAAAGTTCAACTTTTATCTGCTCCATAAGTTTTTTCTCGTCGGAGAGAAGTTCTTTGTATCTTTCTGCTTTTTCGCAAAGCTCGGCATATTCATTTTCAATCTTTTCTCCGTTGAGTTTCTGAAGCTGAGCAAGTCTCATATCAAGAACACTCTGTGCCTGAGTTTCAGAAAAACCAAATCTTTCCATAAGTTTTTCTTTGGCATCGTCATAGGAATTTCTGATTATGGAAATAACCTCGTCGATATTGTCAATGGCAATTCTAAGACCCTCTAAAATGTGCATTCTCTGCAATGTCTTGTCAAGGTCAAACTGTGTTCTTCTTCTTACAATCTCTTCCTGGAAGTTTATAAAGCTTGTAAGTATGTCCTTAAGCCCCATAACCTTTGGCTTTCCGTCAACAATGGCAAGCATGTTGATAGAAAAGCTGTCCTGAAGTCTTGTATATTTGTAAAGGTGATTTAAAACTATCTGAGGATTTGCATCTCTCTTTAAGTCAATCTTAATCTGAAGTCCGTTTCTGTCGGAAGAAAGGTCTTTTATGTCAGATATTCCCTCTACTCTCTTGTCCTTTACAAGCTCTGCAATAGACTCTACAAGAACTTTTTTGTTTACCTGATAAGGAAGCTCTGTAATATTTATAGAATATCTGTCGTTTTTGTCTTCTACAATTTCAGCCTTTGCACGAACTACAATTTTTCCTCTTCCTGTGTTATAGGCAGAGCGAATTCCTGATTTTCCCATAATTGTTGCTTTTGTGGGGAAGTCAGGACCTTTTATATGCTCCATAAGTTCTTCCACACTGATGTATGGATTGTCTATCTGAGCTATAATTCCGTCTATAACCTCTCTTAAATTATGCGGAGGAATGTTTGTTGCCATACCTACCGCAATACCTGAACATCCGTTTACAAGGGGAGTAGGAATTCTTGTAGGAAGCACAACAGGCTCTACTCTTTTTTCATCAAAGTTTGGTACAAAGTCTACTGTGTTTTTGTCGATATCTGCAAGAATTTCGTTTGATATTTTGCTCATTCTTGCCTCTGTGTATCGGTATGCAGCAGGAGGGTCACCGTCTACAGAACCGAAGTTTCCGTGACCGTCTATAAGAGGATAACGGAGTGAAAAATCCTGCGCCATACGAACAAGGGCATCGTAAGCAGACGCGTCACCGTGTGGATGATATCTACCGATAACATTACCAACGGTTGTAGCCGATTTAAAAAATGGCTTGTCCGAAGTCAAGTGCTCCTCGTACATAGAGTAAAGTATTCTTCTGTGAACAGGTTTTAAACCGTCTCTTACATCAGGAAGAGCTCTGCTTATTATTACAGACATGGCATAGTCGATGAAGGCTTCCTTCATTCTTTTTTCTATGTCAACTTCTACTATTGTCTGATTTTCAAGATATTTTTCAAAATCACTGCTTTGTGTATTCATAATATTTTCTGCCCCTCCTTATATGTCAAGATTTACTGCGTACTGAGCATTTTCTTCTATAAATTGTTTTCTTGGCTCTACCTCGTCGCCCATAAGAACTGTAAATATTTCGTCTGCCGCAATAGCATCCTGGAGTGTTACTCTGATGAGTATTCTGTTTTCCGGATTCATGGTTGTTTCCCAAAGCTCTGTAGGGTCCATTTCACCAAGACCTTTGTATCTGCTGATGTCAACCTTTGCATTAGGGTCGCCATTTTTAAGTTCTTCGCTGATACGGTCTCTCTCTTCGTCAGAATAAGCAACCTGAGATTTTTTACCTCTTGTAAGCTTATAAAGAGGTGGTTTTGCAAGGTAAACATGGCCTGTCTCTATAAGCTCTCTCATAAATCTGAAGAAGAATGTGAGTAGAAGTGTCTGAATGTGCGCTCCGTCGACATCGGCATCGGCCATAATGATGATTTTGTCATAGCGAAGCTTGGTTATGTCAAATTCCTCGCCTATACCTGCACCGAGTGCAACTATTACAGGGAGAAGTTTTTCGTTTCCGTAAACCTTGTCGGCACGGGCTTTTTCCACATTAAGCATTTTTCCCCAAAGAGGGAGAATAGCCTGATAATTGCTGTCTCTTCCACCCTTTGCAGAGCCTCCTGCAGAGTCTCCCTCGACAATGTATATCTCTGTTTTTGATGGGTCTTTTTCGTGACAATCGGTAAGTTTTCCCGGCATAGAGTTGCTCTCTAGCGGAGATTTTCTTCTTGTTGCCTCTCTTGCTTTTCTTGCAGCCTCTCTTGCTCTTGATGCCATAAGAGATTCTTCAATGATAACTTTACCAACATCAGGATTTTCTTCAAAGAAATCTGCAAGTTTTTCATTTATCATTTTTTCAACGAGAGTT
>JAZUPR010000041.1:0-7784 GCA_045605285.1 Clostridia bacterium
CACCTCACAGCACATTCTTATGGCTTCTTTAAAGCTCCCTGCACCTGTCGGCATTATCATAAATTCCTGAATATCCACATTGTTGTTTGCATGAGCGCCGCCGTTTAAAATATTCATCATCGGCACAGGCATCTTGTGTGCATAAACCCCGCCGACATACTGATACAGGCTCATTCCAAGTGCATTTGCCGCGGCATCGGCGCAGGCGAGTGAAACCGCCAAAATTGCATTTGCACCAAGCTTTGATTTATCATCTGTTCCGTCTAGCTCAATCATTTTTTTGTCAATTTTTATCTGGTCCAGCGCGTTCATTCCAAGAAGTTCCTTTGCTATAGCAGAATTTACATTTTTTACTGCATCAAGCACTCCTTTTCCCATAAATCTCTGACCACCGTCTCTCATTTCAAGCGCCTCAAATTCTCCTGTAGATGCTCCCGACGGAACTGCGGCCCTTCCCACAAATCCGTTTTCACATATTACCTCTGCCTCTACTGTGGGATTACCTCTTGAGTCTATAATCTCCCTTGCAAAGACATTTTTAATTTCCAAATACTGTTTCAAAAAAATCCCTCCAAAAGCTTTTGCCATTATTGTACCTTATGGCAGGTAATTTTATGCAAAATAAGTTTTAGCCAAAACTTGATTTTTCTATCTATAATGAATATAATAATTACATAAAGAAAAACAGGGGCGTATTATATGAACAAAAAAACTTTTGAAACACTTGAATTTGACAAAATCAGAGAAATCCTTAAAACTTATGCAGTTATGGATATTACCAAGTCGGCAATATCCCGTCTTTGCCCCTGCGACAATATAAAAAAGGCAAATTTTATGCAAGAAGAAACGGCGCAGGGATGCGAGGTTATCACCAAAAAAGGAAATCCGCCCATCTACTGTGCGTCTGACATACGAGAGAGCCTTAAAAGAGCAGAGCTTTCGGGAGTTTTGTCCTTTGCGGAGCTTAGAACAGTGGCAAAGCTTCTTAAAACCACAAGAGAGCTTAAATTATATCCCGATGACCTGACACCCTCTGCTCTTATGGAGCATTTTGAGGCTATATACGAAAACAAGGAATTGGAAAAAAAGATTTTTTCAATTATTATAGATGATGAAACAATTGCAGACAATGCCTCGCCTACGCTTTCTGAAATCAGAAGAAGAATAAAATACACCAACGGAAAAATAAAAGAAATTCTCCACGGTATGATAACTTCTCCCACCTACTCAAAGTATCTGCAGGAGCAGATTATCACTATGCGAAGTGACAGATATGTAATCCCTGTTAAGAGTGAGTGCAGGGGAGAGATAAAAGGTATTCTTCACGATACATCATCCACGGGGGCAACTCTTTTTATAGAGCCTGTAGGGGTTGTTGAGGCAAACAACGAGATACGAGACCTTATGGGAAAAGAAAAAGAAGAGATAGAAAAAATTCTCTCTGAGCTTACCGAAGAGGTGGCATCTGTTTCAACTCTTCTTTCCATGAGCTACAAGATTGTGTCAGAGCTTGACCTGATTTTTGCAAGGTCAAAATATGCTCTGTCGGGAGATTCTTTCAGACCTGTACTCAATGACAGGGGAATTGTAAATATAGAAAAAGCAAGGCATCCGCTTCTTCCTAAAAAGGCGGTTGTGCCCACAGATATAAAGCTTGGAAAAGATTTTGATACATTGGTTATTACAGGCCCAAACACAGGCGGAAAAACTGTTGTTTTAAAAACTCTTGGACTTTTAACTCTTATGGCACAGGCGGGACTACACATTCCTGCAAGGGAAGGCTCTGTCATAGCGGTGTTTAAAAAGATTTTTGCAGACATTGGCGATGAGCAGAGCATTGAGCAGAGTCTTTCGACCTTTTCTGCTCACATGGTAAATATCGTTGGCATATTAAACGATGTTGACGAAAACTCTCTTTGCCTTTTCGACGAGCTTGGAGCAGGCACAGACCCCATAGAGGGTGCATCTCTTGCGGTCAGTATATTGGAGAGGGTGAGAAGTATCGGTGCAAAAAGTGCCGCCACCACACACTACAGCGAGCTTAAGATGTATGCCCTTTCTACAGACAGGGTAGAAAATGCATCCTGTGAATTTAATGTAGACACACTCGCTCCGACATACAAGCTCCTTATCGGCATACCAGGTAAAAGTAATGCTTTTGCTATATCAAAAAAGCTTGGACTTGACGAGTCTATTATAGAAAATGCAAAAAATCATATTGCCAAGGAAAACATACAGTTTGAAGATATCCTTTCAGAGCTTGAAAAGACAAGACGCGAAATGCAGGAAGAAAAGGACAAGGCAAAGGCATACAAAAAAGATACGCAGAAGCTTAAAGAAGATACTGCAAACACAAACAGGCTCTTAAAAGACAAGACCGACAAAATTATAGAAAGAGCAAGGCTTGAGGCAAAGGCTATCCTTGACGATGCAAAAAAAGAGGCAGACGAAATAATAAAGGATATTAAAAATATTCAAAAACAGGCAAAAATCGACGAGGCTGCATTTTTGGCTCAACAGGCAATACAAAAGCTTAACGAAAAAGCTAAGAAAAACAGCGAAAAGCTTAATGCATCTACAGAGAAAAACATAAGCTTTAAACCGCCCAAGACCGTTAAACCCGGGGACGATGTGGAGATTGTAAAGATGGGACAAAAAGGCGTTGTTGTATCTGCTCCCGATTCCAAGGGTGACATAGTGGTTAAAGTGGGCATTATGAAAATAAAATCAAATATTTCTGATGTCAGAATTGCAAAAGCAGAAAAAGATGCTCCCAAAAAGGAGAGAAAGACCTACAGGGAAAACACCGAGTCAAAGACTATGAGCCTTTCTCCCGAGCTTGATGTAAGAGGAGAAAATGTAGACACTGCCTGCGTGCTTATAGACAAGTTTTTGTCAGATGCCATAATGTCGTCTCTTTCACAAGTACGAATTGTGCACGGAAAAGGCACAGGACTTCTCCGTCAGGGAATACACAGATATCTTAAAACTCTTCAATATGTAAAATCATACAGACTGGGAGTGTTTGGCGAGGGCGATGCGGGAGTCACCATTGTGGAGCTTAAATAACAGGTTATGAAAAAATCATTCCATCATATATTTGTGGTGGGGTGATTTTTTTGCTTAATATTATATGGATATCTATGATGGTGGCATCTTTCCTTGTTGCCTCTTTTACAGGCAGAATGGACGAAACCTTTAAAGCATTTTTAGAGAGCGGACAAAAAGGGGTTGAGTTTATCCTGTCTGTAGGCGGTATTATGGCTTTGTGGTCGGGGGTTATGTGTGTGGCTGAAAAGTCAAATCTTACAGAGCATATAGGGAGATTTTTGTCTCCTTTAATAAGAATTATTTTTAAAAATGTCAAAAAGGGGAGCAAAGCCGAAAAAGCTATTGCAATGAATATGACCGCAAACTTTCTCGGTCTTTCAAATGCCGCAACGCCCCTTGGAATAAAGGCTATGAAGGAATTAAAAAAAGACTCGATTGGTGATGTCGCATCAGACGATATGTGTATGCTTTCTGTGATAAACTCTGCATCAATTCAGTTTATCCCCTCCACCCTTATTGCAATAAGGGCGTCTATGGGAAGCATTAACCCCGGCGAGATTATTCTTCCTATATGGATAGTGTCTGTTGTGGTTGCTGTTTTTGGTATATGCTGTGCCAAGTGGTGCGAAAAAAGGAGAAAAGATATATGAAATACATATCCGTTTATGCAGTTCCGTTTATGGTGGTGTCAATTATCCTTTACGGAGCATATAAGAAAATATCTGTTTATTCGGCATTTACCGAGGGCATAAGTCAGGGGATAGGCACGGTTTTTTCCATTCTTCCGCCTGTAATGGCTCTCTTTTGTGCCATTGGTGTTTTTCGTGCATCAGGGGCACTTGACATTGTTTCTGATATCATATCTCCTGTGACGGATTTTTTTTACATACCAAAAAATCTTGTGCCCTTTGCACTTCTTCGACCCATATCGGGCAGCGGGTCTCTTGCTATGGCAAAAGACATTTTTTCTCTTGAGGGGGTGGATTCGTTTCCGTCCCGTGCAGTATCGGTAATGATGGGGTCTACCGAAACCACCTTTTACACCCTTGCGGTATACTTTGGTGCAGTTAATGTAAAAAACACCCGCCACGCACTTTCTTGCGGACTTTTATCTGACTTTATGTGCTTTGTTGCAACCCTTGTTGTATGTCATATTCTGTTTTGAGAGTTATTTTTTAAAGTATTTAAAATTACCTGCTTAAATTGTTAAACTTACAAGTTGCACATATCTTATAGTGTACTGATATATATGCATTGGCAAAAATTATTGTTCCTTGTGGATATTGTATTTCAAAATAGTAAATCTCCGTATATGGTCAAAGTGTTATAGCGGAAAACATTTAGGCTTAATAAACAGTGGTTTTATTTGGCAATTAAAATTTTACTGCAAAAAAAAGGAACTTGTCACATATATGGAGAATATATTGATAAGGAAGATAGTTTTATATAATTGACAAAACCATTTTAATATGGTATAATACACAAACTATACAGATTTTGGAATACGGAATTTACAGCATACATTGACATTTATTTACATTTGTGTTAAAATATGTCTTACATTAGGAGGCGTATATGGTGTCTACAAATGAAAATACTAACAATGCTGTACAAAACATAAAAATAAAAGGTTATGATAATTCCTTTCTTCTGATATCTATTGCTATTGTTAATTTAATAGCTGCTTTTATAAAACTCAACAACACAAATCTTTCCACTTTTCTTATTAGTGATTCGGGATTTTTGTTGCCGGTTATTATTTTGATATTAACAAGTGTTGATATAATTATTGCTTTTTGGGGAATTCGACGTGATTGCTTGGTGACCTGGGCAAAATTTTTTTCTGCGTTATCATTGGTCTTTTCAGGAGCAATATTTATATTTGCTACATTAATATTTTGCAAAGTACTTGTTGTAAGCAATGATAGAACTATTGAAATGATTGGGAATGTAGTAAATTATTTCTTTGAATCAAACATGACTTTGTTTAATCAAAAATATCTTCTTGCTGCTTATTTCTTTTCTGCGGTTTTTCAATTCTTTGCAAGTATATTTAGGATATCTTATAATCGAAAACAAAAATGAGATTAAAATGATTGGAGTATACAAAAAATGAATTTGTTTTACATGGCAATCGTTCTTGTGTTAGGAACTGCTTATGCAATACTGTTCTCTCGATACGATTGCAAGAACGGACAATTAAAGATGGTTAACGCAGAGACTTCGGCTTCCGAGGTTACTTTTGTGTGCAAAAGTATTTTTGATATTACCAACTAAGGAAAGTGTGTTTGACATGTTTTATGACAATGAATTTGACAGGATATGGGATAGCATAATAGAGAAGTCGATTAAAAATCATTCTGAAATGTTGGGAGTTTGCTATAAACATCTTGCATGGGTTAAGCTCTGTATGCGTCATAAGTTCAATAAATACAAGGATCTTCTTGTAAAAAACTATATGGTATTAGATACTTTTAATATTGACAGGCATAAAATTGCAGCCTGTATGATGAAAGCTATATTAAACGTAAAGCCTTTATACATTCCATATTGTGCAAAATTGAGGTTTTTATTTTCAGGCAAAAATAAGTATTTTGATTCCATATTAGATTATAAACTTAGATTTAATGAAGATGATGAAAATTCCCCAAAAAAGTATTATTTGTTCTTAAACGAGTATCTTTCACTGGGTGTAGCTATTTCCATTTTAGACAGCTATATAAAAACTGACAATAATCCAAACAGATTTGTACATAATATAGTGCTCCCGAATCCTTTTCCGGAGCCTGACGAAGATTATTTGTTGGATGTTTGTATAGGTTTACATTATACACAACCCAGGACTATTAATCCCATTGCATATGCAAATGCTTTTTTCTTGTGGGAAAAATATAGTTGCAGAAAAAAACAATGCGACAATATAGAAAGTTCCTATAAAGAATTGTTGAAAAAATTTGGGTATGAGGACGAAGAGGAAATTAAAAATATGGCACGTAATGCCTTATATGGATTAAAGGATAATTAACGGAATATGAAAGACCGCATCATTTGATGTGGTCTTTTATTGCATTTTGATAAAGACAGAGACACAAGCGACACAAGGGGGCAGTTCTATTGTGATTGTTTCAACTACCTGTTGTGTGTCAAATTCTCATTTAGATAAAATTTATCAAAACCCTTGTAAAATTTTATAAAAAATGGTATGATATATTTGGTATGTTTTAAAATATACAGAAGGGAACTGACATAAATGGAAAAAGAGAAATTTTATATAACCACTGCCATTGCATATACATCAAGAAAACCTCACATAGGAAACACCTATGAGATAGTTTTGACCGATGCTATCGCAAGATTTAAAAGACTCATTGGCAACGATGTATTTTTCCTCACCGGCACAGACGAGCACGGTCAGAAGATTGAAGAGATTGCGGCGGAGTCAGGCGTTACTCCAAAAGAGTATGTAGACGGAGTGGCAGGTCAGATAAAGGATATATGGAATCTTATGAACACAAGCTATGACAAGTTCATAAGAACAACAGACGATTATCACGAAGAGGCTGTAAAAAAGATTTTCAAAAAGCTCTACGACCAGGGCGATATTTACAAGGGTGAATATTCAGGCTGGTACTGTGTGCCTTGCGAATCATTCTTTACCGACACTCAGATAACCGATGGTTGCTGCCCTGATTGCGGCAGAGAGGTTAAAAAGACCAACGAAGAGGCATATTTTTTCAAAATGAGCAAATATCAGGATGCCCTTATGAAATATATAGAGGACAACCCTGAGTTTATTCAGCCTGAGTCAAGAAAGAAAGAAATGGTAAACAACTTCTTAAAACCAGGTCTTCAGGACCTTTGCGTTTCCCGTTCTTCTTTCAAGTGGGGCGTGCCTGTAACCTTTGATGACAAGCATGTTATATATGTGTGGATAGATGCTCTTTCAAACTACATCACAGCTCTTGGCTACGATGTTGACGAAAAAGGCGACCTTTACAAAAAATACTGGCCTGCAAATGTGCATATTATAGGAAAAGACATTTTGCGTTTCCACACAATCTACTGGCCAATTATGCTTATGGCTCTTGGTGAGCCGCTTCCAAAGCAGATTTTCGGTCATCCGTGGCTCTTATCAGGCAACGACAAAATGAGTAAATCCAAGGGTAACGTTATGTATGCAGACGACCTTGCAAGACACTTTGGTGTGGACGCTATAAGATATTATCTTCTCCGCGAGATGCCTTTTGCACAGGACGGAACTATTACTCTTGAGACAATTGTTGCAAGATACAATGCAGACCTTGCAAACACTCTCGGAAACCTTGTAAACAGAACTGTTGCTATGATTAACAAATACTTTGGCGGCACAGTAAGTGATAAAGGCGTAACAGATGTGTTTGACAAAGAGCTTAAGGACACCTGCATATCCACAATGGAAACTGTGACAGACCTTATGAACAAGTTCCGCGTGGCAGATGCCTTAGAGTCTATAATGGCTCTTGCAAGAAGAAGCAACAAATATATAGACGAGACAACCCCGTGGGTTCTCGCAAAGGACGAGGCACAATCAAGCAGACTCATGACAGTTCTTTACAATCTCATAGAGTCCATAAGATTTATCGCAATTCTTTTAAGTCCGTTTATGCCTGAAACAGCAGAAAAAATTATGGCTCAGATAAACGGCGGAGAGATTTGCTATAATTCTATAGATGCTTTTTCAGAGGGCAAAGAAA
>JAZUPR010000042.1:0-12851 GCA_045605285.1 Clostridia bacterium
AATTACACCCCCCCCCGAAGATATAAAAATTATAACATTTGTGCTATATATATGTCAACACATTAAAAATTATTCCTCTGCTTTTTCCCCACATTTAGGACAGAAATTACTCTCAGCAGGCATTTTTGCACCGCAGGAAGAACAGATTTTTTTATTTGACATTGCATTTATTGATGCTGTGAGTATTTCAATTTCGTCATTTAATTCTGTAACACGTGCACAAAGTTCTTCTAATTTTTCTGTGTCTGTCTCTTCTCCTCCAGATGTCTGATATACAAGCATTCCAATTTGTGCATAGGTATCTTTAAGATCATCCTTTAATTCGGAGAGTTTATAGTTGAGCTTGGTATATTCAACTGCATCTCCTGAAATTTTTACAGCATCTTTTGCTGTTTTTGTTACCATTTCTTTAATTGTTTTAAAAATAGTCATTTTATTTACCTCCTATAAATTTTTTAACATATCAAGATAGCTTTTTAAGCCATTTTCTGTTTTGTTGTGTCCTGGTTTATAATAATTTTTCCCAACAAGGTTATCGGGAAGATATTGTTGTTTTACATAAGAGTTCGGATAGTTATGGGGATATTTATACCCAATAGCATTACCAAGTTTTTGTGCCCCACCGTAATGACCATCCTTAAGATGAGGCGGAACAAAACCTGCATTTCCTGATTTTATATCTGATAAAGCTTCATCAATAGCACATATAGCAGAATTTGACTTTGGAAGACAACACAAGAATATTACTGCCTCACTAAGAGGAATACGTGCCTCGGGAAAGCCAAGTTGCAGTGCAGAATCTACACATGCCTTAACAACAGAAATTGCATTTGGATACGCTAAGCCGACATCCTCACATGCTATAACCATTAAACGTCTGCAGATACTTATTAAATCTCCGCTTTCAATGAGTCTGGCAAGATAATGTACTCCTGCATCAGGGTCGCTGCCACGTATGGATTTTTGAAATGCACTAAGGCAGTCATAGTGATTATCTCCATCTTTATCAGATGCAAAAGCTGAATTCCCTGTAGCGGCAGTTACTATTTCACTAGTTATTGTAATGTTATCATCACCAACACAGAGCTGTGATTTTATGCAAATATCCAAAGATGTTAGAGCCTTTCTAACATCACCGTATGCACTGTATGCAAGATGTGTGATAACTTCTTCGTCAACATTTATTACCTTTGGGCAATATTCTTTATTCAAATAATCTACAGCCCGATACAAAGCAAGCTTGATATCTTCGGCATCAATCGGTTTAAACTGTACCACAGTGCATCTTGACAAAATAGCATTATATACGTAAAAATAGGGATTCTCTGTTGTACTCGCAATAAGAGTAATTCTACCGTCTTCTATGTATTCAAGCAAAGACTGTTGTTGTTTTTTGTTAAAATTTTGTATTTCATCAAGATATAACAACACACCATTCATACACTCGATAGAATCAAGATTTGCAGCAATATCTTTTATATCCTTTGTAGATGCATTGGTAGCATTTAATTTATAAAGTTTTTTATCCGTAACAGTAGCACATATATTTGCAACTGTTGTTTTACCCGTACCGGAGGGTCCATAGAAGATCATATTGGGAATATCTTTATTCTTTAAAATGTTTGTCATAAGCCTATTCTCGCCTATTATATGACTTTGACCTACGACTTCATCAATAGTCTGCGGTCTTAGTGCATCTGCAAGTGGTCTGATCATTCTATCACCTCCAAATAACATTTTATACAAATATTATAAACAAAATATGATATATTTTCAAGTATAAAGTAAAATATGTTGCTTTAATTTTCTTTTAATGATATAATTTTTGTATATTGTTTTTGAGGTGATTATATGGCAGGATATGAAAAAGTTGTATTTGCAACATGTGAAAAGTGTAAAAATACATTTGATACATCTCTATACCTCTTCAATTCTGTCAATGCAGACATTAAACAAGGCATATACGAAGATTTTATTAATGACAAATTAAATCATGTAAAATGCCATCACTGCAAATGCACATTTATTTATGAAAGACCGTTTGTTGCCTACAGTATTTCAAAACAATATGCCATATATTCCAATCAAAGCCTCAACAACAACTCACTTATATCTGGCAAAAAATACATATATGAAATGTTTGGTTGTAAAAATATGAAATTCCGTATTGTAGATTTTCAATGTGAGGCATCTGAAAAAGTAAGAATATTTGAAAACAATCTATGTGATATTAAAATCGAAAAATTAAAACACATTTTATTTGATGAAAGCTACTTTATGAACAAACAGGATAATATGGTTTTATTCAAGGAAATTACAGATAATCAACTGATTTTTGAATACAGGGATTATCTTCAGAATGTAATTGAAACAAAATTTGTTTCGGTTAATGAATATACTGATATACAAGATGAAACAGACAGTTCAGACAACGTAAGTTATGTAGAATGGAAAAGAATATAATAAAAGGAGAAAATCATGAAAAAAAATGCTTTAATTGGTCAATCAGGCGGTCCAACAGCTGCAATTAATGCCTCTTTAGCAGGAGTGATAGAAAATGCTCTCAAAGCTGATGAAATAGATACTGTATACGGTGCAGTAAACGGTATTAAAGGACTTTTAAGAGAAGATTTTATTAACCTCAATAAAATATTTTTTGACAAAGAAAATATTGAGTTGTTAAAACAAACACCATCATCATTTCTTGGTTCATGCAGATATAAGTTAGCCAAGGAAGAACATGAAAAAGTAATTGATATATTAAAGAAAAACAATATAGGCTACTTTTTTTACATAGGCGGAAACGACTCAATGGATACAGTTATGCAGCTGTCTCAAATTGCCGGACACGACATAAAAATAATAGGTATTCCAAAAACTATTGATAATGACCTGGCGGTAACAGACCATTGTCCAGGATTTGGAAGCTGTGCCAAGTATATTTCAACTGTTCTTTCCGAGGTTGCAATCGACTCTGCTTGTTATGATATAAAAAATGTAACAATTCTCGAAATCATGGGTAGAAATGCCGGATGGCTCACAGCATCTTCGGCACTTGCAAGAATAAATGGCGGAGGTGCACCTCATCTTATATATCTGCCTGAAGTTCCATTTGACATAGACAAATTTATAGAAGATGTAAAGAAATGTCTTGAAACTACAGATTCAGTTGTTATTGCAGTATCAGAAGGAATTAAGGATAAATCAGGCGAATATATTGCATCTGCAAGTTCAGAAACTAAAGAAGATAAATTTGGTCACAAACAGCTTGGCGGCGCGGGTAAAACTCTCGAAAACATTATAAAAGACACTCTTGGTATAAAGGTAAGAAGCATAGAACTTAACACCCCCCAAAGATGTGCAGCACACATTGCATCATTGACAGATATTGAGGAATCCGTGTCAATAGGAAAATCAGGTGTTAATGCAGCTCTTTCAGGTCAGACAGGAAAAATGATGATATTTAAAAGGGCTAATAGCGAAAACTATACCTTAACCATAGAATCTGAAGACATTACAAAGATTGCAAATGTCGAGAAAAAAATACCTTCTGAATATATAAATGAACAAGGAAACGATGTTACAGATGAATTTATAAAATATGCACTTCCTTTAATTCAGGGAGAGTGTAATATAAAATATGAAAATGGACTCCCGAAAGTAATAAGAAGATAAAATTAAAATCCGGATTTGTAAAAGCCGGATTTATCTTTCACTTATATATCTTATCTCCTGCCAGGAATATATATATTCATCTATATCCCCTTTTTTTAGAGCAGACTTATGATTATATTTAATTAACTTTATTCCAAGATTAGGTTTACTTTTGACTTTTATCAATCTTTTCTTCAAATTAATTCTATCCTTTCAAAATTTATCAACATAGTTAATATTATATGTGAAAAACAATGAAAAGATTACAAAAAAGCGTTGGAATTTAATCCAACGCTTTTTAAATTTAAAATCAGACTACACCGTGTGCCATCATGGAATTTGCAACTTTCATAAATCCGGCAATATTAGCTCCGGCAACAAGGTTTCCGTCCATTCCATATTCTTTTGCAGCTTTTGCAGCATTGTGGTAAATGCTTACCATAATGCCCTGAAGTTTTGCATCAACTTCTTCAAATGTCCAAGAATATCTCATAGAGTTCTGGCTCATTTCAAGTGCTGATGTAGCAACACCGCCAGCATTTGCAGCTTTTGCAGGTCCAAAAAGAATATTGTTGTTCTGGAACACAGCAATAGCCTCAGGTGTTGAAGGCATATTTGCACCTTCTGCAACTGCATAACAACCATTAGCAACAAGAGCTTTTGCAGAAGCTTCATCAATCTCATTCTGTGTTGCACAAGGAAGTGCTATATCACATTTCACTGTCCAAATACCAGAGCAACCCTCATGGTATTCTGCTTCGGGATGAATATTGATATATTCTTTAATTCTCTTTCTCTCTACAAGTTTTATTTTCTTAACTGCATCAAGGTCAATTCCGTTTTTGTCATATATATATCCGTTTGAGTCAGACATTGCAACAACCTTTGCACCAAGCTCTGTAGCTTTCTGATTTGCAAAAATTGCAACATTTCCTGAACCTGATACAACTACTGTAGCGTCTTTAAAAGATTTTCCATTATCTTTTAACATTTCATTGGTAAAGTAGCAGAGACCAAAGCCTGTAGCTTCTGTACGAGCAAGGCTGCCACCGTATGTAAGACCCTTACCTGTAAGTACGCCTGTAAACTCATCTCTGAGTCTCTTGTACTGACCAAACATAAATCCGATTTCTCTTGCACCGACACCTATATCTCCAGCAGGTACGTCTGTATCAGCACCGATATATTTTGAAAGTTCTGTCATAAAGCTCTGGCAGAATCTCATAATTTCCATATCAGATTTGCCTTTAGGGTCGAAGTCAGAACCACCCTTTCCGCCACCGATTGGAAGACCTGTGAGTGAATTTTTGAATATCTGCTCAAATCCTAAAAATTTGATAATACCTTCATATACTGACGGATGGAATCTGATACCGCCCTTATAAGGACCAATTGCACTGTTGAACTGTACACGGAATCCGCGGTTTACATGAACTTTGCCATTGTCATCAACCCACGGAACTCTGAATTTAATGATTCTTTCAGGTTCAACAAGCATATCTATTATTCCTCTTGACTCAAACTCAGGATGAGCCTCAATAACAGGTTCAAGTGACTCTAAAACCTCTCTTACAGCCTGATGAAATTCAGGTTCATCGCTATTTCTGGCGATAACTCTGTCCATAACATCTTGCAAATACTTACTTTTAAATGCCATTATTATTTACCCCTTTCGGTTAATATATTTTATTTAGATGACATTGTGTATATAGGCACATGTCATAAAAAGCAAAGATTATTTATCCAATAGTTTAAGTTTAATATCAACACCCGTCTGAAAAAAAGCTACCATAGTGTCAACAATGTATTCACCAGCATTTGAAAGCTTTAGATATGGTTTCGTATGAAGTGTCCATATATCATAAAGCTCTCGGGCTAAAATCTGAAATTTATTTTTGCTGTCGTCGGTGGTATCTTCAAGGAGATTATATACATTATTCCAGAGTCCGCCATCATAAATATCGGTATACTTAAGTTCTGACAAACTCCTGTCATTTGCCCAGCTATCCGCATAATACATACCACAAACCATCAAATTTACAGCTATGCCAAAATAATAGCTCGTTGGATTTTTGATAAGACCTGATTTAAATTCTTCATCGCAAAGCCATGCAATAGCACATGTCTTTCCGTTTGCTATAAGTTCCTCGTTTATAACAGGATTTTCATCTGTAAATGACATATCAAATGCCACCTGATGCATATTTGTAAGCACCAGTTCAAACAACTGCACAGAGTTTCGAAACTCTCTGTCATACATTGGCACACAACCCCCGATTGAACATTTTCTTAAGTATATCACAAATTTACTTTTAATGTCAATTTTATATATAAACAAAAATAAATAATATTAAAAAGAATTTTTTATTTATTATGTAATTTAAAAAAGCATCAGTTAAACTGATGCTTTTTTAAAATTCATTCTACAATAAGTTGAAATCATATCCCTTATTTCTCTTGATTTTTCTTTAGTCAAATAATTTTTATCAATTCTCCAGCTCCAGTTATTACCTGTAGTAGACGGTGTATTAATTCTTGATGAATTATCAAGACCTAATATATCCTGTATAGGAAGAATGCACAGGTCTGCGCAACTTCGCATACAAGTAGCAACAAATGATTTATAAAGCATATTTTCCTGACCTGATAAATCATACACATATTTCTTTGCTGACAACAATTCACTATCCGATAAATTTTTAAGCCAACCTGCAAGTGTCTCGTTATCATGTGTAGAGGTATATGAAACACAGTTTTTGGTATAGTTGTGAGGCATGTGAACATTATCTATATCATTGTCCCTTTTATCAAATGCAAATTCTATTACTTTTGTACTCATAAATCCTGTTTTAGACAGCAATAATCTCACAGAATCAGTTATAAATCCCAAATCCTCTGCAATAACAATTTTTTCTTCAAACAATGATTTTACTGCATCAAACAAATCATAAGATGGGCCATTTTTCCATTCTCCATCACATGCATCCGGAGCACCATAAGGAATTGAGTAATACTGGTCAAAACCCCTGAAATGGTCAATTCTAATTCCGTCATACATTCTTAAACTATGGCTGAATCTCTTTTTCCACCAGTCATAAGATGTATCCTTATGATATTCCCAATTATACAAAGGGTTACCCCAAAGCTGACCTTTTTTTGAAAACCCATCAGGCGGACAACCCGCAACGAATGTAGGGTTTAACATTTTATCAAACTGAAACAATTCAGGCGATGACCATGCATCTGAACTATCAAGAGATACATAAATGGGAATATCCCCTATTATTTTTATGCCAAGTTTATTTGCATATTTTTTAAGTTCGCTCCATTGAGAATAGAAAATATATTGAATAAACTTTTGAAAAGAAATTTCTTCTTTTAAAGAATCATTGAAGGAAAATCGCTTGAATTTATACTGCTCATCCCAATTAATCCATAGTGATGAATCAATCTCGTTTTTTACTGCCATAAAAGAGGCATAATCTTCTAACCAAAATGAATTATCCTTTTCAAATTCATAATATTTTTCATCTGCACACCAATTTTTAAAAGCCTTTTTTAATAACGGATATCGGTTGTTATAGAGCTTTCCGTAATCTATATGATTGACATCATTTCCAAAGTCAGAAGAAGACAAATCATCTCTGCTTAGTAATCCGTCAGATACTAATTTATCAAGACTTATGAAGTATGGATTTCCTGCAAATGCAGAAAAGGACTGATATGGAGAATCTCCAAAACCTGTTGGCCCTAACGGAAGCGTCTGCCAATATTCAAAACCTGATTTCTCAATCCAATCAATAAATTTATATGCTTCTTCGGAAAATGCGCCAATTCCATAGTCTGAGCATATAGAAAATACAGGCATGAGAACGCCGGCACTTCTTTTCAAACAATATCACCTCAAAATTTTAGCGATGACTCCAAAGTGGTCTGAAATAATTTCATTATTAATGCCATTAAATACCACTTTAGAATCAAGCACTTTTATATTTTTATTGCACCATATATAATCTATGCGGATTTTCTCTCCGTTGCCATTCCAACCGGCTATATCAGAACAAGCAGTATATCCTGAATCTCTATCAGTTGAAAGCATATAGGTGTCGCTCCACCCTGATTTTTTTACATAATCATAACCCTCATTTCTGATATGAGCAGGATTGTTAAAATCACCCATTGCAAAAATAACATCTTTCGAATCAATATTATTTATAAATCGATCCCACTGATGCATAAATTCATTGTTCTTCCACCAGCCAAAATGCACCGAATAAAACCATATATTTTCTACTTTTATGCCGAGAGCTTTCCTTGTTTTCCAGTCGCTATAATCATCTCTGTCGCTAAGGGTTATAACATTTGTATCACATATTTTGTTTTTGGAAAAAACAGCAAGACCTTCATCATATATATCATAACCATTCTTTATAGGAAGGTATGTCCAATAATAGTTTAATCCTATATCATTCAGATACAAAGAAATTTTAGCCGCGTGATTATCACTTTTAATACACACATCATCTCTCAAAGGATAATACATACTATCAGGAATTATTATAGATTTATCCGACGTCTGATTTACCTCCTGAAGAGTAAACACATCGGGCAGAATTTTTTCAACAGATGAAACAAATTTTTTGGTCTTTTGTTCATAATCTTTTTCAATCAAACTATGTGTGTTTAAAGTAAGAAGAGTCAATAATTCATTTTTCATAAAATATCATTTATATCTGATTTAAGAACATCGGCTTTAGGCCCATAAATTGCCTGTATGCCCTTGTCTTTTTTTACAAGACCCATTGCACCTGTACTCTTCCATGAATCTTCGTTTGCAACAAGGTTTACATCCTTAACAGTTATTCGAAGTCTTGTCATGCATGCATCTACAAGTTCAATATTATCTCTGCCGCCTAAAAGCGCTATTATTTTTTCTGCTTGAGAGCTTTTTGAGCTATCCGAAACATTTTTTACTTCTGATTCATCTGTATCACCCGAAGTATAGTTGCCTAGTCTTCCCGGTGTGGCATAAGAAAACTTCCCAATCATAAAATAAGCCACATAATAACCTATGATGAAAAATACAACAACCGCAATCAGGAAATTGACTATATCCATAATTAACCCTGCATTTACAGACATTGGAATTCTTGTAAGGAATTCAAGATTTCCAAAAGAGTGCAATCTAAGATTTACAATGCCTGCAAGTGCAAATGCTAAACCTTGTAAAATTGAATATACAATATAAAGAGGAATTGCACAAAACATAAACATAAATTCAATTGGTTCAGTTACACCTGTCAAAAATACTGCAAGTGAGGTTGAAATGAACATAGATTTATACTGTTTTCTCTTGTCTTTATCAACTCTTCTATACATAGCAAGTGCAACACCAAGCAAAAGTCCTGTAGCACCTATCATCTGTCCTACTTTAAATCTAGCGGGTACTACTGTAGCAATAAGATTATCATAACTTGCAAGATCTCCCATGTTTTTAAAATTAATAAGGTCTGTTATCCAAGCAAGCCACAACGGGTCCTGTCCAAATACCTGTGTTCCTGCACTTGCACCTGTTTGTATAATATATGTGCCGCCAAAAGAAGTATAATTCATAGGAATAGTAATCATGTGATGTAATCCAAAAGGAAGAAGAAGTCTTTCGAGTGTACCATATACAAAAGGTGCAAAAACAGGTGAAGAGGATGAAGAATTAGCAATCCACACACCAAAGGCATTTATTCCTGATTGTATAATGGGCCATATAACAGATAAAATCAATGAAACAATTACAGACCAGAAAATAACTACAAGGGGAACAAACCTCTTTCCGTTGAAAAATGACAAAGCATCAGGCAATTTTCTGAAATTATAAAATTTATTATATATAATTCCACCCAAAAATCCAGAAATAATACCTACAAACACACCCATATTAAGAGCAGGTGCACCAAGTACAGATGTAAAATATCCGTTTACAAGTATTTCCTTGCCAAAAAGTGTTTGGGTTATTGCATCGGGATTTTGCAGCATTTCCTCTGTCACACCAAAGATTGCACCTGTAAGAGAGTTTATTAATATAAATGCAATTGTTGCTGCAAATGCACCACCAGCTTTTTCTTTTGCCCACGAACCACCTATGGCAACCGCAAACAAAATATTAAGATTGCCAATTATTGCCCAACCAATGTTTTCAAGTATTCCGGCAATTGTCATTAATAAAGATATGTCCGCCCCTAAAATACCTATAAGCTTACCTATACTTATACTAAGTCCAGCAGCAGGCATAACAGCTATAACTGCCATTAAAACTTTTCCGAGTTTTTGCAGGGCATCAAAATTTAATGATGATTTTTTCTCTTTTTTCTCACTTTCAGATACATCTTTTATTATAAAAAGTGATTTTCCGTGTTCAATATGCCCCGTTTCGTAAATTATCTTTAAATTTTCATTAAGATTGCACACAATAACTGGTGTGGTTATATCAATATTTTTGCTCTTTAAAAATTTCAAGTCAACTTCTGCTATCAGATCTCCCGTTTTGACTTTATCTCCGTTTTTTACATATGATTTAAACCCTTCTCCTTTTAGTTTAACAGTATCAATTCCAATATGAACAAGTATTTCAAACCCTTCGTCTGATTCAAAAGCATAAGCGTGTAATGTGTCAGAAACATTTGAAACTACGCCGTCAACAGGGCTGTATATTTTTCCGTCATTTGGAATAATAGCACAACCATCTCCTAAAATTTTATCAGAAAATACTTTGTCACTTACTTTTGACAGTTCCTTTATTTCACCCGTAACAGGTGAACTTAACTTAAATTCGTTTAGCAAAAATATTCCTCCTTAATTTAAATGCCAAATATCTTTATTATATTCTTCAACAGTTCTGTCTGAAGAAAAATATCCTGAATTAGCAATATTTACAAGCATTTTTCTTTGCCATGATGTCTTGTCTTTGTAGTCTGTTAAAGCCCTGTTTTTTGTCATAACATAATCATCAAAATCGCAAAATGTCATAAACCAGTCTTTATTTATAAGCTCGTTTTTTATTCTGTGAAGGCCTGAACTGTCGCCATATTTCATCATAATATCGCTTGTGATAAAATCAACAGCGGATTTTAATTTGTAATTTCTATCATATATCTCTTTTGCTCTGTAATTTCCATCACGATATCTTTTTACAACTGTTTCACTTCTATCGCCAAAGATATAAATATTATCATCACCTACAAGCTGATGAATTTCAACATTTGCACCATCTTCTGTACCAAGTGTTACAGCACCATTTAACATAAATTTCATATTTCCGGTTCCACTTGCTTCTTTTGATGCAAGGGATATCTGTTCTGAAATATCGCAGGCAGGAACAAGATATCCTGCAACAGTTACATTGTAATTTTCCATCATAACAACTTTAATATACTTATTGACATTTTCATCATTATTTATAACTTTTTCAAGACAAAGAATAAGATGAATAATATCTTTTGCAATTGTATATGCAGGTGCAGCCTTTGCCCCGAAAATAAAAGTAATAGGATTTTCAGGAATAATACCTTGTTTTATTTCAAGATATTTATCAATTATATATAAGACATTAAGCTGCTGTCTTTTGTATTCATGAAGTCTTTTTGCCTGAATATCAAATATTGAATTTTCATCAATTTCTATATTTTTTGTTGCTTTAATATAATTTTTTAATTTGATTTTATTATCTTTTTTTATTTGATAAAGCTTATCGAGCACCTGTTTATCATCAAAAAATTTTAAAAGTTCCTTAAGCTTAGTTGCATCTTCCTTATAATCGTTTCCAATTAATCCTGATATATATTTACTCAGATTATTATTACAGTGCAGAAGCCATCTTCTGAATGTTATTCCGTTTGTTTTATTATTAAATTTTTCGGGATAAATTTTATAAAACTCATTTAATTCCACATTTTTTAATATTTCTGTATGAAGTGATGCAACACCATTTACGCTGAATGAAGAGTGAATATCCATTCTTGCCATGTGAACGACATTGTTATTATCTATTATTGAAACAGCATCATTTCTGTATCTTTCTTTAAAATATCCGTCTAATTTCTGAATATATGGTACAATTGAATTACATACAGAGCTGATATAATGAAGCGGCCATTTTTCAAGTGCTTCAGATAAAATTGTATGATTTGTATATGCACATACCTTTCCTATTATATTTATGGCATCTGAAAGTCCTATCCCCTTATCTTCAAGAATTTTCAATAGACAAGGTATGATAAGAGATGGGTGTGTATCATTTATCTGAACGACTGCATATTTATCAAGGTCATAAAGATTTGACCCCTTATTTACCGCCTCGTCTATAATTAGATGCGCCCCGCAATATGAGAGAAAATATTCCTGATATATACGAAGCATTTTCCCGGTGTCATCACTATCGTCAGGATATAAAAATAAAGTAAGATTTTTTTGGATATTTCCTTTATCAAATCTTATTCCGTCATAAACAATGTTTTCATCTACTGTATCAATATCAAACAGATTAAGCTTATTTAATTTACCTTTATAGCCTGTCACATCCATCTGATACATGGTTGCACAAAGAGAAAAATTATTAAAATCAATTTTGTAACTTATACCTGTCTTTTTAAGCCAAGTGTCATTTTCTATCCATGGATTTGGAATTTCCATTTGTTTATTATTCTCAAACACTTGCTTAAAAAGTCCAAAATGATAATTTATTCCTACGCCGCACATTGAATAACCAAGGGTAGTTGCTGAATCCAAAAAACACGCTGCAAGTCTTCCGAGTCCACCATTTCCAAGAGACGGTTCATTTTCACATTCTTCTATTTTTTCAATATTTTTACCAGCATTGTGCAAAAGCTCTTTGACTTCATCATATATACCCAAATTAATCAAATTATTTGATAACATTTTACCAACAAGAAATTCTGCCGATACATAATACAATTTCTTTTTTCCACTATTAACGGGAATTTTATCGGTAAGTTCTTTCACATAAAAAAGTAATCCTTTATATATTTCTTCGTCGGTAGCCATAGCTAAAGTCTTATTATATTTGTTTTTAAAAAAATCTGAAAAATTCACACTATCTCCTCCGCGATTTTTTAATATGATTATTATATTCATAATTTTAAATATTATTTACCAATAAAGTAATAAATGAACATAAAAAAAGCAAT
>JAZUPR010000043.1:0-1849 GCA_045605285.1 Clostridia bacterium
ACTCATACCTGTCTCTTTGAGGTCTCGGTTTGCTTTTTTGAATTTATTTTCTTCAAAATCTTCTCTTACAAAGGATTTAACAACGCGGACATTTGTGACATTTTCCAAAACTGTGGAATTAAGATTGTTTATTTTTTTCTGCATAAGATTAAATCTTGGAAAAGCCTTTGAAATAATAGTGCCTATAGCTATGGCAAGAATGGGCATCATAACTGCAAAAACCACGGACAATGTCGGTTTTAATTTGATTGCCATAACAAGAGCCGCAATCATCATTCCAGGGGAGCGTAGTGCCATTCTAAGCAACATATTTACAAAGTTCTGAAGCTGGGTTACATCGTTTGTAAGTCTTGTGACAAGTGAGCCTGTGGAAAACTTATCTATATTTGAAAAAGAGAATTTTTGTACTTTGTTATACAAATCGGCTCTTAAGTCTGACGCAAAATTTACAGATGCTTTTGCGCCGAAATATGCACCGCCTACTCCGCCAGCCATCATAAGAACGGCGGTTACAACCATAGCCACCATAATACCAAGGCTTGATGCTATAGACAGAGTACCGTCATTTGCTCTGTTTATGATAACAGACATAAGATAAGGCATTACAACCTCACCTACCACTTCGACAATCATACACAGGGGTCCTGTAATAAATGAAGAAAGATAGGGTTTTATATATTTATACCATCTTTTCATATTATCGCTTCCTTTTTAAAGTCATATCTTTGAAGTTAGTTTTTTTACATCTTCGTTAAGCTGATTTTTTAGTTCATCTATAGAAGAAAAGGTTTTTTCGTCGCGGATGCGGAAAAGAAAATCAACCTTTATCTCTCTTCCGTACAAATCTTTATCATAATTTAAAATATGTGTCTCAACTCTTACAAAGCCGTCTTCCTTTTCGACAGTTGGATTTATTCCCACATTTGTGATACTGTCTGATTCGACACCGTCAACAAGAGTTTTGGTGGCATACACTCCCTTTTTCAGTGGAACGGATTTTTCCGAAAAAACAAGGTTTGCAGTAGGAAATCCAAGCTCTCTTCCAAGGTGCTTTCCTTTTGTTACAACACCCGAGAGAGAAAAGTTTCTGCCAAGAAGTTTATTTGCAATTTCTACATTTCCGTTGCAAAGTTCTTTTCTGATATCAGAGGTGCTGACGGGTACATTGTTGTTGTCAATATCTGCAAAGACACAATCTACAACCGTTACTCCTATATTATATTTTTGGCAAAGTTCTTTTAAAACATCAGTTGTGCCCATTCTCTTATAACCAAAAGCAAAGTTATAGCCCACTACCACGTGGCAAGCAGAAAGAGAATCCTTTAAAATGTTTTTTACAAATTCTTCGGGCATAATTTTTTTATATTCATCTGTGAGTTCGTCTGTATAAAAAGCATCTATCCCAAACTCTCTTGCAAGAGTCTTTTTTTCTAGGGAAGAAATAATATCAGACGAAGCCGGATCTTTAATCATATATACAACGGGAGAAGCACAAAGCTCTGCTCCCTTTTTTTTAGCACAGGAAAAAAGGGCAAGATGGCCTTTATGAAGACTTTCAAACTTGCCAAGAGCAACTACTGTATTTATATTAGCATCTTTTCCTATAATTTCTTTTTGCATTTGCTCCTCCGTTAATTTTCGCCAAAATACTTGACTACGGATATTTTATTTCTTCCGTTTACAAAGTCCACTTTTCCCACAGCTATAAAACCTCCATTTTTATCATACACTCTATATGTTCCAAGAGGGTGTGGCACTGTGGATGGTGCTCCGTTTTTTAATCTGGTCTTTATTTCATCATCTACAAATATTTTTTCATATTTATCAAAAACTGCGTCTATGGGTTTAA
>JAZUPR010000044.1:0-4195 GCA_045605285.1 Clostridia bacterium
CCTACAATTGTATTGGTTCATATTTAAAACGTAGGGGTTGGCGTCCTCGACAACCCGCAAAACGGGACATCCTGAAGGCTGTCCCCTACAAATATTTTGCAAAACCCATATAAAAAAGGCATTTGCACAACCGCAAATGCCTACCACAATCATTCATTATTCATTAAAAAAGAACTCCGAAATCGGAGTTCTTTTTCTCTTATTTCTTAAGTTCGTTTCTGCTTGCAACCAATCTTGCATTAATTTCGTTGATGTCTCTTTCAACTCTTGCAAGCATATCGTCTGCATATTTAAGTGATGCAAGACGAATTTCTTTGCCCTCTTTCTGAGCCTTGTCGATAATATCTTCTGCATTTTCTGTTGCTTTTCTTGTAATTTCGTGCTCGTCGATAAGGGAAACAACCTTGTGCTCTGCTTCTTTTATCTTTGCATCAGCAACTCTTTGTGCATCAGCAAGAATTCTTTCTCTGTCCTCGTTGATAGCCTTAGCTTCTCTGATTTCATCAGGAATAGCAAGACTTATGTCGTTTATAATGTCGAGCATTCTTTCCTTGTCAAGAAAAGCTTTTTTGATAATGGGCACTTCAAATCCTTTTTCTATAATTTCTTCAAGTTCTGCAAGCAATTCTACAATATCCATTTTTCATTCTCCTTTATTTACACCTTAGTTTATTAACAATTTTTTCTGTCAGGCAATCAGGCACAAGGTCTGAAAGATTGCCTCCGTGACTTGCAAGTTCTTTTACCATGCTGGAACTTAAGAAAGAATACTTTCCGCTGGTCATCATAAACAATGTCTCGATGTCTTCTTCCAGCTTGTGATTCATAAGAGCCATCTGAAATTCGTATTCAAAATCAGATATAGCTCGAAGGCCTCTTACTACTACAGATGCCTCTTTTTGCTTGACATAGTTTACCAAAAGTCCCGAAAAGCTGTCTACTTCAACGTTGTCAAACTCTTTTGTCACTTCTTTTATCATTTCAATTCTCTCTTCAACAGAAAAGGAAGAAACCTTTGCACTGTTTGTAAGAACAGAAACATATAATTTATCAAAAATCCTTGCGGATCTTCTTATAATATCCAGATGTCCGTTTGTAATGGGGTCAAAGCTTCCCGGATACACAGCTATTTTTTCCATAGTGCCTCCAGCAGGCAGACATTGACTCTGCCGTAGTTTTTTTGTTTGATTACAGAATATTTTTCGCTATATGACGGAATGTTTTCCTTGTCGCTCTCGGACACCACAATCCCGCCTGGGGAGAGAAGGTCTCTTTCGTATATAATACTGAGAGCTTTTTCTGTATAGCCTGCCATATATGGCGGGTCAAGAAAAATAATGTCAAATTTTTCGTCGCATTTTAAAAGATATTCCTCATAGGCGGTATATATAATAGAAGAAACTTTTTCAAAATCTGCTTTTTTTATATTTGTTTTGACAATTTCTACCGCGTCTTTTGAAAAATCCACAAAGGTGCAGGACTTTCCGCCTCGTGAAAGAACCTCTATTCCCAAACTGCCGCTGCCTGCAAAAAGGTCGAGTGCATTTGCTCCCTCGCATCTGTCAAAAAGCATACTGAAAATAGCCTCTTTAACTCTGTCAAGGGTAGGTCTGGTGTCTGATCCGGGCAGGGATTCAAGCTTTAATCCGCGTCTTTTTCCTGATATAACTCTCAAAAAACATACCACTCCTATGATAATGTTATCTTTATTATAACTTTTTTGAAATTGACTGTCAATAGTAAAATGTAATATTGACTCGTATAAAAAAATTTTAAAAACCTCTTTACAAATCAAAAATTTTATAGTAACTTAATTAATAAAGGTCAGGTGAGGTTTTGTGGACAATCTAAATCTATGGTTGTGGTTTTGCGAAAACAAGTTTTTAACCCGCAAGGTAAAATACAGCCTGTATTCGCATTTTAAAACAATTGAAAATATATATAATGCAAAAAGGGAAGATTATGAAAAGCTTAAGTTTCTCTCTGATATTCAGATTGAATCTCTTTGCTCAAAATCCTGTGATTATGAAAAACTTCTTTCTTTTTGCAGGGAAAACAATGTCCGCATCATAACCCGTGATATGGAAGAATACCCAAAGATGCTTGAACCTTTGCAATACCCTCCTCTGATATTATATTGCAGAGGAAATTTTATTGACCTTAACAAAAGATTTTGCATATCCGTTGTAGGCACAAGAAATATGTCTGTCTATGGAAAAAACTGTGCATACAACATTTCAAAAGAACTTGCACAAAAAGGAGCGGTCATTGTAAGCGGTCTTGCCGACGGAGTAGACTCCATGGCACACTCGGGCGCACTTGACGCGGGCATGCCAACTGTTGCTATTATTGGTTGCGGAGTAAATGTGGTCTATCCAAAAAAGGACGCTGCTCTTATGAAAAGGATACTCGAGCACGGCATGGTTATCAGCGAATATCCACTTTGCACAAATCCTGAAAGGTATCACTTCCCGGAAAGAAACAGAATTATAGCGGCACTCAGCCCTGCAACCCTTGTGATTGAGGCAAACATAAAAAGCGGCTCGCTTATCACCGCCAGACTTTCCTGCGACCTTGGAAAAGATGTATATGCAGTTCCGGGGAGTATATATTCTGCCTACTCCAAGGGTACAAACTACCTTATAAAAGACGGTGCATACCCAGTAAGCTGTGCAGACGATGTGTTTTCCCCGTACAAAGAAACTTATGCAGAATACGTTCTTAACGGTATGAATGACAAAAAAGAACATATCATAGAAAATAAGATGAGTCCCAATGAGTTTATATCCATTAAACTTGTGGACGAAGAGTCTTATGCAGATAAGGATGAAAGAAAAATACTCTCAATCCTTTCTGATACACCTGTTTCAATGGATTTTATATACGAATCTCTTGATATGGACATTTCTGTTTTAAATACAAAGCTTCTTATGATGGAGCTATGCGGCAGAATCAAAAAAAATCCGGGCAATACCTATTCAAAGATATGATTGCCAAGGAGTTAGGAGAATAAAATGAATTCAAAATTAGTAATTGTGGAGTCTCCGTCAAAGGCAACCACCATAAAAAAATATCTTGGAAAAGGCTACAATGTCCTTGCAAGTATGGGACATATCATAGACCTTCCAAAAAGCTACCTTGCCATTGATACGGAAAACAACTACGAACCCACATATATCACCATACGCGGAAAAGGCGACCTTGTAAAGAGTCTTAAAAAAGAGGCAAAAGGTGCAGATAAAATCTATCTTGCAACTGACCCTGACCGTGAGGGAGAGGCTATATCATGGCACTTGGCAAACCTTTTGGGGATAGATGCATCATCAGCGTGCCGAGTGACATTTAACGAAATTACCAAAAAAGCAGTTACCGAGGGAATTAAAAACCCCCGTGCTATAAATGAAAGTCTTGTTGATGCTCAGCAGGCAAGACGAGTTCTCGACAGAATTGTGGGCTATAAAATCAGCCCTCTTTTGTGGAAAAAAGTAAAAAAAGGCCTCAGCGCAGGCAGGGTTCAGTCTGTTGCAACAAAGCTTATATGCGACAGAGAAAACGAGATAAACGCCTTTGTTCCTCAGGAATACTGGTCTCTTGATGCAACTCTTTTAAAAGACAAGAAAAAATTTGTCGCAAAATTTTATGGCAAAAACGGAAAAAAACTTGACCTTACAAATGAAAAAGAGACTCAAAATGTCATAAATGCTATAGAAAATTCTCCTTATGTTGTGTCAGCTGTAAAGGAAAGCGAGAAGAAAAAATCTCCCGAGCCTCCCTTTATCACCAGCACACTTCAGCAGGAGGCAAGCAGAAAGCTTAACTTTACTACAGTTAAGACAATGCAGGCAGCTCAGCAGCTTTATGAGGGAATAAATATAAAAGGCAAAGGTCAGATAGGTCTCATCACCTATATGAGAACTGACTCTCTTCGAATTTCCGACGATGCAAGAGAGGCTGCAAAAGAATATATCACAAGCAATTTCGGCAACGAGTTTTATTCGAAAACCCCAAGAATTTATAAAACAAAAAAGAGTGCCCAGGATGCCCACGAGGCAATAAGACCGTCTTATGTAGACATCGCACCTGATGATATAAAAGACTCTCTTACCCCTGACCAGTATAAAATCTATAAACTTATATGGAATAGATTTATATCTTCACAGATGTCTGATGCTATTTTTGATACTGTAAATGCAAC
>JAZUPR010000045.1:0-2636 GCA_045605285.1 Clostridia bacterium
TATTTTCTTCCTTCTCATAAAATGTCACCGATAATGGCGGAATGGTGATTTCCATACTGTAGTCATATCCGTGAGAGGAAATAGCCTTTGCCTTTAGTTTTTTCTGCCTGCCTCCGCCACCTCCAAAGGATATTCCGTCACTGGTAAAGACACATTTATATGTTCCGTCTTCGGGCACACCTATTCTGTAAAGAGTCCTTTTAACAGGGGTAAAATTGCACACCGCTATAACAAAATTTCCGTCTTTTCCGTAGCGGACAAAGGTTACAACACTCTGCAAGGTATCGTCGTGCACAATCCAGCGAAAGCCTTGCCAGTCATTGTCGTTTTCCCACAAGGCAGGTGTATTTAAATAAAATTTGTTAAGAGATGAAACATAGCTTTGCATTTTTTTGTGCATAGGATAGGAAAGAAGCATCCAGTCAAGCTCTTTTTCGTGGTTCCACTCGTTAAACTGAGCAAACTCCCCGCCCATAAAGAGAAGTTTCTTTCCCGGGTGTGCCATCATATAACCATAAAATGTTCTAAGGGAAGCAAACTTATCTTCGTAGCTTCCGGGCATCTTCTCTATAAGAGATTTTTTTCCATAGACCACCTCATCGTGGGAAAGGGGCAGAATAAATTTTTCTGAAAACGCATATGTCAGGGAAAACGTTACATTTTGGTGCAAACCCTTTCGGTACAAGGGGTCTGTGGACATATAGGTAAGCATATCGTTCATCCATCCCATATTCCATTTGTAGTCAAAACCCAGACCTCCGTCCTTTGTGGGAGCAGACACCTTTGGAAAGGCTGTGGATTCTTCTGCTATCATAATTGCACGAGGGACCTCTCTTTTTACAGTATCATTAAGCTTTTTGAGAAAATCTATTGCCTCGAGATTGTAGTTTCCCCCAAACACGTTTTGTCTCCACGCCCCAAACCCTTTTCCATAGTCAAGATAGAGCATTGATGCAACAGCATCTACCCTTATTCCGTCTATGTGATATTCTTTCAGCCAGAAAAGAACATTTGATATAAGAAAAGACATTACCTGAGGTTTTCCGTAATCAAAAATTTTTGTGTTCCACTCAGGATGTTCCCTCTTTAAAGGGTCGCTGTATTCGTAGCACGAGGCACCGTCAAAATCGGAAAGACCGTTTTCATCCTTTGGAAAATGAGCGCCCACCCAGTCAAGAATAACACCAATGTTTTCCTTGTGGCACGCGTCTACAAAATGTGCAAAATCTTCTCCTGTTCCGTATCGCGATGTGGGAGAAAAATAACCCGTAACCTGATATCCCCACGACGGGTCATAGGGGTATTCTGACACAGGCATTATCTCAATATGGGTATAGCCCATTTTCTTTACATAGGGCACCAGCCTTTTAGAAAGAGTTGTGTAATCACAAAAATCTCCGTCGCCCTTTTTCTGCCATGAGCCAAGATGAAGCTCATATATATTTATTGGTTTTTCTTCTGCCTTTGTTTCCTCTGATTTTTTAAGATATTCTTTGTCTGTCCATTTGTAATTTCTGATATCATATACCTTTGTTGCATTGTCAGGTCTTTTGCACATATAAAACCCAAAGGGGTCGCTTTTTAAGGTGCATCCGCCGTCATTGGTATATATGCAGTATTTGTAGTTGTCAAAAAGCTTTGCATCCTCTGAATATACAGAATATATTTCAGGATGGATTTTTTCCATATACAGACTTTCCCTGTCCCAGTTGTTAAAGTCACCAACCAGAGAAACTTTTTTTGCCGACGGTGCCCACACACGAAACACAAAACCCTTTTTCTCCCTGTGACATCCAAAAAACTTATAGGCATCAGAGGATTGTCCCAAAAGAAAATCTTCTATTGCCTTTTTTTCAAAATCCCTCTTTTGCATAAAATCTCTCCTTAAAACAAAAAAGTGTTCTCAACTCCCGGCACAAAAATGCTATCGGGACATTGAGAACACTTTACTCATTTTGAAAAAATGTTCTTGTCTTTTGCCATCCGGGAAATCTTAATGTCATATATATAAATATATGCTTTTTCCGCGGATAAAATACTTATTTTTTTAAGAATTATAGTTTGAGTTTTTTATTGCTTTGAACACATAGTTCTTGGATTTTAAATATTCAATCACCTCAGGGAGAGTGTCCGCAGTAATTCCCTTTGCACTTGCATCGTGCAAAAGGACTACTATATCCTCTTTTGTACCATTGTTGGTACTTTCTTTAAGAGATTTCATTATATACTCCTTATCAGGAGATGGCTGTTCCGCATCGCCTGTGAGAGCATTCCAGTCCACATACTGATATCCCTCGGACTGAATGTTGTATATATAAAAGCTCTTGTAAACTTCAAAAGAGCCTCCCGGGAATCTGTAGAGAAGATTTTTATATTCCTCGTCCAGCACAGAATCAATAGCGTTTTTGCAACCCTGCATTTCCGAGTCAAACTGGGGGTCTCCCGCATACATATATCCGTAATCGTGAGAGAATGAGTGATTGCCAATTGAGTGACCCTCAGCTACCATTCTCTTTATCTGGTCAGGGAATTCAAGCACGTTTTTGCCGACTACAAAAAATGTTGCGGGCACATCATATTTTTTGAGTGTGTCAAGAATCTTCTCTGTAACAGGTCCGCTTGGTCCGTCGTCAAAG
>JAZUPR010000046.1:0-8654 GCA_045605285.1 Clostridia bacterium
CGGACATATTAAAATTTTAAAAAGTTGGCTGGGCTGGCAGGATTCGAACCTACGGAGTGCCAGAATCAAAATCTGGTGCCTTAACCGACTTGGCTACAGCCCAGTATTTAAAATAGTGGGGTGGGTAGTCGGGCTCGAACCGACGACCTCTAGAACCACAATCTAGCGCTCTAGCCAACTGAACTATACCCACCAAGCAAATTGGCGCGCCTGAAGAGATTCGAACTCCTGACCCATTGCTTAGAAGGCAATTGCTCTATCCAACTGAGCTACAGGCGCAAATGATGGAGCGGGTGATGGGAATCGAACCCACACAATCAGCTTGGAAGGCTGAGATTCTAGCCATTGAACTACACCCGCATTTCTCGTCAAGCAACCGACGACTTTATCAATTATATCAGTAGCAAAGCTATTTGTCAATAGTTTTTTAAAATTTTTTTGCCAATGATTTAATTTTTTTCCTTAAGTGCCATTTTTTCTTCTCGCCAGTTAAGGAAATCATCAAATATTGTACGTAAAAGTGCCATAACAGGCACAGAAATAATAATTCCCCAAAAGCCTATAAGCTCTCCGCCAATGAGGATTGCCACCAGAACCCAGAATGGTGTTATATGGAGTGAATCCTTTACTATATGAGGCTGAATAATGTTTCCATCTATCTGTTGCATCGCCAGAAGACATATTGCAAGTACAACTGTCTGTCCTATAGTTCCTGTAAAAAATGTTATGAGGATTGTAAGTGATACAGATATTATTGCTCCAAAATAAGGGATAATATTCATAACACCTATCATTAATGCAAGAAGAGGTGCATATTTCACCCTAACACACATCAATATGATAAATGATATTATAAATACAATAAGTGCATCCAAAAGCACACAGCCTATATATTTATACATAACATCATAGGTAAGTCTTAAGTACGGAACAACCTTTTCTCTTATATCTTTTTTAACAAAGAGTTTGAAAACCCTTTTTGCTCCATTTTTAAACTGACGTCTGTCAATAAGAATATATATTGAGATAATAACCGACATCAAAAAGTTTGTAAAGAATGCAGATGCTCCGCCTGCAAATCCCTCTATAATCTTATTTGCATTGGAAAAATCAAACTGCTGGAGTATTTTTTCAATAGTGATATAATCATATATTTTGTTTACATCTACAATACCAAGTTCAGAAACATATTCTACAGCACGGTTGAATATGCCAGGGAGCTGAATAATAAGCTCCTTTCCGCTCTTTATAAGAGCTGGAACAATAAATGAAATTACAAGAGACAACGCAACAAGGACAATGGCAAAGACAGACACAACAGAAAGCGCCCTACGTCTTTTATATATAAATCCTGATTTTAATTTTTCATACAGCTCTTCTACCCGAAGACACGCCGGGTAGAGCAAAAATGCTATAACAAAAGCCCAAAAAACCGGGTATAGAATTTTCAGAAAATTTCCTACTGAATGTATAAGAAAGCTGAAATTGTCAAAGGTTTTGTATACTGCTATTATGAGCACTGACAGTATAAATATTTTAAAATATTCTCCAAATCCCTTATATTTCATGTTGCATCTCCCGTTTTATATTTTATTTTTCCTGATTTTTATTTTCTTTTTCACCATTTGTATGTTGATGGTCAAAAATCATTTTTCCGCCAAAGAATGTAAAAAGAAGTGCACACGCAACAAGGATTAAAGCAGTATATGCACCCTGCCCTACCACCATTACAGCACTGAGTCCCAAAATCATTGCAATGACATACAAAATAGCAACGGTCTGTTTTTGAGACAGTCCCATATCCATGAGTCTATGATGAAGATGTCCCCTGTCCGGACTCATAATAGGTTTTTTGTTTTTTATACGACGAAGTATAGCAAATGTGGTATCAAAAATAGGCAATCCAAGAATGAGGAAAGGAACGATAAATGATATTACCACATAGCCTTTAAAAAGTCCCTGTATACAAATTATAGAAAGCATATAGCCCAAAAATGTGGAACCTGTGTCACCCATGAAAATTTTTGCCGGGTTGAAATTGTAAGGCAGAAATCCAAGACAAGAACCAGCCAGTGCTGCAGCAAGAATGGCAACTGCCGATTCACCTGCAAGAATAGCTATAAAAAAGAGTGAGAATGTTGCAATAGAGCAAATTCCGGCCGCAAGTCCGTCAAGCCCATCGATAAGGTTTACCGCATTTGTAGCGCCAACAATCCACAAAACAGTGATTGGTATGCTGAATATTCCAAGGCTGAGTATTCCGCCGTCAACCAAGGCAACAGGCATACTTATAGCTGAAATTCTTACATTGCAAAAAGCAACTATAAGTGCCGCAACAATCTGCACTACAAGTTTTATTCCCGCTCTTATCTGCTTAACATCGTCGACAATTCCTACAATGACAATAAGGAGAGAGCCTGCCAGAATACCTATTAACTGTTTATCTATGTGTGAAAAAATCAAAATACTTATTAAAAATCCGTAATATATGGCGAGTCCGCCAAGTCTCGGTGTTGGTTCTTTATGCACTCTACGCTTATCCTTAGGAACATCTATAGCACCGATTTTATACGCTATGGATTTTGCAACCGGGGTAAGACCAAGAGCGGTTATAAACGCTACCGAAAAACACAAAACTAAAATCCAGATATTCATTAATATTCTCCTTAAGCCTGTTCTATATAGCCTACTTTTTTCTTGACTTTTCTTAGTGTTCTGTTTGCAAGAGCGGATGCTCTGTGTGCACCCTGTGTATATATTTTTTCTATATAGTCTTTATTTTTGGAAAGCTCCTCATATTTTGCACGTATTGGAGCAAGTTCATCTGCAACAACCTCTCCTACAGCCTGCTTAAATGTACCGTAGCCTGCCCCCGCGAACTGATTTACAACATCTTCGGGAGTTTTACCTGTAACAGATGAATAAATATTTATAAGATTCTTTATACCGGGTTTTTCGTCTTTATATGCGATTTCCCCGTCTGAATCAGTTACTGCTTTTTTAAACTTTCTCATAATGGTGTCTTTATCATCAAGAATTGACACGAATCCGTTTACATTTGGGTCGGACTTGCTCATCTTGCTTTCGGGATCCTGAAGGCTCATAATTCTGGCCCCCTCTTTTGGAATAAAGGGCTCGGGAATCTTGAACACATCTCCGTACACACCGTTAAATCTTGCGGCGATGTCCCTTGCCAGTTCAAGATGCTGTTTCTGGTCTACACCCACAGGTACAAGGTCTGTCTGATATAAAAGTATGTCGGCAGCCATAAGAACAGGGTAAGTAAATAGTCCTGCGTTTATATTGTCCTCATGTTTTTTTGATTTATCCTTGAACTGCGTCATTCTGCTGAGTTCACCCATATATGTGAAGCAGTTGAGTATCCAGGAAAGCTCCGCATGAGCGCTGACATGTGACTGGAAATAGACTATATTTTCTACTCCATCAATCCCTGCTGCAAGATATTGAGTAAGAAAATCCATACATCTTTTTTTAAGAAGCTTTGGGTCTTGTCTTACTGTTATGGAATGAAGGTCAACAACAGAAAACAGACAATGATAGTCTCTCTGGAGCTCCACCCAGTTCTTAAGGGCTCCCACATAGTTGCCCAAAGTGATACATCCGGTGGGCTGTATGCCGCTGAATATGATTTTTTTATTATCCATTATCGAATCCTCCAAGAATTTTAAACCTACAAATTATCATTATAATATTACCACGAAAGGTAAAAAAAGTCAACAATCACAAGAAAAAGGCATCATTATAAGATGCCTTTAAGGTAATTTTCTATATTTGCTCTGGTTGATTCAAAACTTCCCTGAACCATCTGGGACGACCCCCCTCCTCTTCCTGAAAGAGCACTATTCATATCATCAAGAAATGTCTTCAAGTCAATATCGGATGAGGTAATTATATATTTATAGCCTGTCTCGTCGCTGCCTGTAAGCACTGCAGATAGTTTATCTGTTTTTTCCTTTATTTTGTTTACCAGTATTCTCATCATATTGGCATCAAGCTCTTCTTCAAAGACGATTATGCTATCTGATGAATGAGGGATTGAATCTGCATACATATCTATAATTTTTCTTGATTTATATGAAAGCTTTTGTTTAAGCTTGTTATTTTCATCAAGAAGTCTCTCTACAGTCGCTACAACCTCACCTTGAGGGGTTGATAGCATATTTGAAAGTGCAACATTAATTTTAAATCTTTCTTCATAATCAACAAGTGCATCAAACCCGCACAAAATATTTAACCTCATACCGCCCTTGTAGTGAATGGCGTCCAAAATCTTTATAAGGCCTACTTCCCCTGTGCTTTTTACATGGGGAGCACAACAGGCACAGGCATCTACACCATCTATGGTCACAATACGGATTTTGCCTGAAATATCGCTTTTGCTGCGGTAGTTTATGCTTTTCAGTTCTTCCTCTGACGGATAAAAGCCTCTGACAGGCAGGTTTTTAAATACTGCCTCATTGGCAAGACGCTCCACATATCTTATCTCTTCTTCAGTAAGCGGTCCGCTTAAATCCATTGTCACATAGTCAGCACCGAGGTGAAAACCCACATTTTCATAGCCATATAGCGAATGAGCTACGCCGCATATAATATGCTCTCCTGTGTGGTTTTGCATATTGCGGAATCTCACAGAAAAATCTATCACTCCGTGAACCACTTCTCCAACGGAAAAAGGAGTTTTTGTATAGTGATATATAGTGTCACCGACTATTGAAACATGGTCTACCTGAATATCAGATAAAGTTCCCCTGTCGCAGCATTGTCCGCCCTCTTCGGGGAAAAACAGGGTTTTATCAAGAACTGTTTCATATCCTCTGTCGCAAGGAGAACAGGATATTATACAGGCATCAAACTCTGTGGCATAGCTATTTTTATCGTACAATTTTTCTGTCATAATTTCACCTTTTGAAAATTATAATAACATTTTACTATATGGGATTTTTTTCGTTAGGCAATATAAATTCCATATGTAAGTTACGAAGTCATTTTTTCCTGTTTTACTTTCTTGTCTATAACATGGCGGGATTTTAATTCTTTTCTGACATCATCTACAGATATGCCCATCTCCACCATAAGCACCATAACATGATATGCAAGGTCTGCTATTTCATATATGGTCTCTTTTTTGTCATTTCCTTTTCCTGCAACGATTACCTCTGTGGATTCCTCGCCGACTTTTTTTAGAATTTTGTCTATTCCCTTTTCAAAAAGATATGAGGTGTATGAGCCCTCTTTCATTTCCTTTTTTCTGCCGATTAACATATCCATAAGGGAATCAAGAGAAAATTCAGAAAGCTCATTGCTCTCATAAAGCTTATTAAAAAAGCAGGAGTCCTCGCCTGTGTGACAAGCAGGACCGTCTTTTTCAACCACAACTTCGAGAGCATCCTTGTCGCAATCTGCATTTATGCTTACAATATGCTGAAAATTGCCCGAGGTCTCACCCTTTAACCAGAGTTCCTGCCTTGAGCGTGAGTAAAAGCAAGTAAGCCCTTTTTCTAAAGAAATCTTCAGGCTCTCTTTATTCATATATGCAAGGGTAAGGACTTTTTTGGTATCTGCATCTTTTACTATACAGGGAATGAGTCCTTTTTCATCAAATTTGAGTTCATCTATATTAATCATAACACCCTCCTACAATCTAACGGTTATATTATTTTCGTTGAGTAATTTTTTAAGGTCTTTTATTTTCACTTCGCCAAAATGGAAAATGGATGCGGCAAGACCTGCATCAATGGTGGGAAGCTCTTTGAAAAGCTTTACAAAATCTTCGCCTGAGCCTGCTCCGCCTGAGGCTATGACAGGGACATTTACGACATTTAAAACTTCTCTTAGCATAGGAATATCAAAGCCGCCCTTTACTCCGTCGGTGTCAATGGAGTTTACAACAACCTCACCTGCGCCTAAGGCAACACATTTTTTTATCCATTCAATAGCTTCCATGCCTGTGTTTTCTCTGCCGCCTTTGGCAAAGACACGGAATACTCCGTCAACCCTTTTTATGTCAACGCTGATAACTACACACTGGTCGCCATATTTTTTGGCTGCCTCTGATATCAGATTCGGATTAGCTATTGCTCCTGAATTTACGCTTACCTTGTCGGCACCGCATTTTAAAACTCTGTCAAAATCATCTATGGTGTTTATTCCGCCGCCAACAGTAAGAGGAATGAAGATATTTTCTGCAACCTCTTTTAATATATCAGAAAATAGCTTTCGCCCGTCTGACGATGCGGTGATATCATAAAACACAAGCTCGTCTGCACCGCAATCGCTATAGTATTTGCCAAGCTCTACAGGGGATGACACATCAGAAAGCCCCTCAAAATTTACTCCCTTGACAACTCTTCCGTCTTTTACGTCAAGACAAGGGATAATTCTTTTTGTAATCATATTTTTGCTCCTTTAATTTCCACTTGCTGCTTTAAGAGCATCTTCTATGGTGATAGCACCTGTATAATATGCTTTTCCTATTATAGCTCCGTACACATTCATTTGCGACAGCTTTTCTATATCTGAAAGTGTGGACACGCCGCCCGATGCAATGATATTTAAGCTGAATTTTTCCATAAGGCTTTTATACAAATTAAGATTTGTGCCCATCATAGCTCCGTCTTTGGATATATCTGTGCATATAATGGTCTTTATGCCTATATCTTCAACTATGGAGCAGAATTCATCATACTTATATGAGGAATTTTCCGTCCAGCCTTTTACTGCTACAAATCCATCTTTTATATCCACTCCAATGACAATTTTATCACCGAAATTTTTTGCAGCCTCTCTTGCAAAGTCAAGATTTTCTACTGCGGCAGTGCCTAAAATTACTCGGTCAACTCCTGCGTTTACATAAGCCTCTATAGTAGACATAGAGCGTATTCCACCGCCGATTTCTGCGCTTAAGCTTGTGGAGTTTACAATGTTTTTTACTGACTCTATATTGGGAGTAAGACCTGTCTTTGCTCCCTCAAGGTCAACAATATGTATATATCCTGCGCCTGCACTTTCAAAGCTTTTTGCAACCTCAACGGGATTGTCGTTATATACAGTCATTTTGTTATAGTCGCCCTTTAAAAGTCTTACACAGGCTCCGCCGTGCAAATCTATTGCGGGTAAAATTATCATAATCAGTCCTCCGAAACCTTGTATTCATCAAATGCTTTTAATATGGAAAGACCCACATTTCCGCTTTTTTCAGGGTGGAACTGACAACCAAAAACATTGCCACTTCCTACTGCAGCAGTAAGATGCGCGCCATATTCTGTTGTAGCAATCACGCTATCGTCACAGTTTTTGCCATAGAACGAGTGCACAAAATATACACAATCACCCTCTTTGAGATATTTAAAAATAGGGCTTTTCTTTGTAAAATGAAGTCCGTTCCAGCCAATATGAGGAATTTTATATGATGAGTCAACATCATCGGCAATAGGGGCAATATCCCCTTTTATAAGTCCAAGTCCTGTATGTTCTCCGTATTCAAAGCTTCTTTCAAAAAGAAGCTGCATACCAAGGCATATACCAAGGATTGGTTTGCCTTTTTTTGCCTCATTGATAACAACTTTATCAAGTCCAAAGTCCCGAAGACTCTTTATGGCATCTTTAAATGCTCCCACACCCGGGAGAATGATTTTATCTGCTTTTGCTATCTCGTTTTCATCCTTTGTCACCACATTGACTATGCCAAGGGAATTTAAAGAGCTTTTAAGAGAAAAAAGATTGCCAACACCGTAGTCAATTATTGCTATCATGCCAGAACTCCTTTTGTTGACGGGATTGCATCTTTATTATTCTGGTCTATTGAAACAGCCTCTTTAAGAGTTCTTGCAACAGACTTAAAGCATCCCTCTATGATATGGTGAGAATTTTTTCCTGAAAGCATCTTAATATGAAGTGTGATATTTGCATTTCTCACAAATCCCAAGAAAAATTCTTCTACAAGCTCTGTATCAAATTCGCCGACTTTCTGAGACGGAATTTGGAGGTCATAGGAAAGATAATCTCTTCCTGAAATATCAACTGCAGACAAAATGAGAGCTTCATCCATTGGGAGAATGGTGTCGCCATATCTTTTGATACCTTTTTTATCAGAAACAGCCTCGCAGAAAGCTTTTCCAAGGCATATTCCTATGTCCTCTGCACTGTGGTGGAAATCTACATTTATATCACCTGTGCATTTAACATCAAGGTCAAAGGACGCGTGCTTTGCAAAAAGTGTAAGGCAGTGGTCAAGAAACCCTGAGCCTGTGTTTACAGAGCATTTTCCATCTCCGTCAAGATTAAGATAAAGGGCAATATCTGTTTCAAAGGTTTTTCTTTCTATTTTTGAAGTTCTCATATATTTTCACTCCTTAAAATATCTTTTGTAATCTCAATAAATTTTTCCATCTGCTCTATCGTGCCAATGGTTATTCTGTTAAAATCTTTAATTCTTTCTGAAGTAAAATGCCTTACAAGCACTCCCCTCTCTTTAAGAGCCAGGTAAAACTTTTCTCCGTTAAGGCCTTCTTTTTTTGCAAAAACAAAGTTTGCAGACGACGGAAGAACACAGAACCCAAGTTTACAAAGCTCAGATACAGTATATTCCCTTGCCTTTATTACAAGAGAGCAGTTTTTCATATAGTAGTCGTAAG
>JAZUPR010000047.1:0-2015 GCA_045605285.1 Clostridia bacterium
CTGTGAAGTTTACTGGGAAGGACTTTTGGATTAATAAAAAGGTCGCAGAAATAAATCTGCGACCTTTTGCTATTTTTAAAGTTTATTAACATCTGCAGTTGTAACGATTTTAAATCCTGCATCTGAAAGAATTCTTTCTGCAATTTCATTATCTTCAACACGAAGTACAACATAGGCATGTTTTTCAGTACGCGACATAAATGCATAAAGGTACTCCATATTGATACCTGCTTTATCAAGAACAGAAAGAGCCGATGTAAGTTTTCCGGGTTCGTCGCTTATCTTTACTCCGACTACATCTGTAACCTTTATGAGATATCCTGCATCTACAAGTGTTTTTTCTGCGGCTTCTTCATCATTTACGATAAGTCTTAAAATACCAAATTCCTGAGTTTCTGCTATAGAAAGCGCTCTTAAGTTTACATCGTTCTTTGCAAGAGTATCTGTAATTTCTACAAGTGCTCCCTGTCTGTTTTCAACAAAAACCGTAATCTGTTTTATAGCCATTTTATATAACCCCTTTCTACCCTATATCAAATTTCTCTTATCTACTACACGAACTGCTTTACCTTCGCTTCTTGCAATGCTTTTTGGGGCAACAAGATGTACTGTTGGATTAATTCCAAGCATTATTTTCATAGCATTTGCAAGAGATTTTTCCATTTTAAGAATATCGCTGACTTTATCTGTGAACTGCTCAGGATTCATTTCAACATTTACATCAAATGTATCTGTGTTATTTTCTCTGTCAACAATAATCTGGTAGTTTGGCTGATATCCTTCATTGAGAAGTACTGTCTCTATCTGACTTGGGAAGACATTTACTCCGCGGATAATGAGCATATCGTCTGTTCTGCCCATTGGTTTTGCCATTTTAACAAGAGTACGCCCACAGGAGCATTCTTTTCGGGAGAGCACACAGATATCTCTTGTTCTGTATCGGAGTAGAGGAAATGCTTCTTTATCAAGAGATGTAAATACAAGCTCACCCTTTTCGCCTTCAGGAAGAACCTCTCCTGTTTCAGGGTCTATGATTTCTGCGATGAAGTGGTCTTCGTTTATATGCATTCCGCTCTGCTCTGAGCACTCAAATGCAACACCAGGACCAGAGGTTTCGGTAAGTCCGTATATATCATAAGCCTTTATTCCAAGTGTTTTTTCTATGCCCTGTCTCATTTCTTCTGTCCATGGTTCTGCACCAAAGATACCAGCTTTGAGCGGAATATCCTCAGGTTTATATCCCTGCTCTTTTAATGTTTCGCCAATATATGCCGCATAAGACGGGGTACAGCAAAGGATTGTTGCGCCAAGGTCTGTCATAAACTGAATTTGGCGGTCTGTGTTTCCCGATGACATAGGAAGTGTAAGGCAACCAACCTTATGTGAGCCACCATGAAGACCTGCGCCACCAGTAAAGAGGCCGTATCCGTAAGCAACCTGACAAACATCTTCTTTTGAGCCACCTGCTGCCACAATGGCACGCGCACAGCAATCCTCCCACAGGTCTACATCCTGCTGAGTATAAAAAGCAACAACTCTTCTACCCGTTGTGCCTGATGTGGAATGAATTCTTACACACTCACTTAATGGTTTTGCCAAAAGTCCATAAGGATATGCATCTCGGAGGTCTGCTTTTGAAAGGAAAGGAAGCTTATGTAAATCTTCTATTCCTTTAATATCTTCGGGTTTAACACTCTTTTCATCCATAAGATTTCGGTAATAAGGCACATTTTCATAAACATGCTTAACCTGTTTTACCAATTTTTCCGACTGAAGCTTTTTCATTTCAGAAACAGGCATTGTTTCAATTTCTTTCTGATAGTAATTCTGAGCCATTTTTTGTTCATCCTTTCTGATAAATATGATGTTTTTAAACAGGTTTGCAATAAAAACAAAAAGTCCTCTGCATTCCTGCTAAGGAAACAGAGGACGAAAAATTTCATTTCCGTGGTACCACCTCAGTTCGTCACCATCTCACGATAGTGACCTTATCAGGTACTGACATACCTTAGTTC
>JAZUPR010000048.1:0-4256 GCA_045605285.1 Clostridia bacterium
CATCGTAAACGCTGCACCCTACAACACCTCATCAGTCACTTTATGAATTCATTATAACATATATTTCATCCTCTTTCAAGGCTTTAAAAATCGCGAAAAAAAGTGTTTTTATGTCAAATATATATATAGTAGTAAGGAAAATTTTATCAAATTCACACAAATGTTGTAAAATAGCAAAATTTTATTGAAAAATAAAAAGTGTTGTGATATAATGTATGAGGTTATAAATGTATAATTTTATAATATTTATTTTATAAATTTTTTAGGAGGTAATATTAATGGCTAAGAAGTTTAAAACCATGGATGGTAACACAGCTGCTGCACATTGTGCCTATGCCTTTACAGAAGTTGCTGCTATTTATCCTATTACTCCATCATCTACAATGGCTGAGTATGTAGATTCTTGGAGCGCAGCCGGAATGAAAAACATTTTCGGCCAGACAGTAGACGTTGTAGAAATGCAGTCAGAAGCCGGCGCTGCAGGTGCAGTTCACGGTTCACTTCAGGCTGGAGCTCTTACAACAACATTTACTGCATCTCAGGGATTGCTCCTTATGATTCCTAACATGTACAAAATTGCAGGTGAGCTTCTCCCTACAGTATTCCACGTAAGTGCAAGAGCACTTGCTGCACACGCTCTTAACATCTTTGGTGACCACCAGGACGTTATGGCTTGTCGTCAAACAGGTTTTGCTCTTCTTGCTTCAGGTTCTGTTCAGGAGACAATGGACCTTGGCGGTCTTGCACATCTTGCTTCAATAAAGAGCAGAGTTCCTTTCCTTCACTTCTTTGACGGATTCAGAACTTCTCACGAAATTCAGAAAATCGAAGTGTTCGATTATGCTGATTATGAAAAACTTATTGACAAAGAAGCTCTTAAAGAATTCAAAGACAGAGCTCTTAATCCTGAGCACCCTGTAATCAGAGGTACAGCTCAGAACTCTGACATATACTTCCAGGGCAGAGAAGCTGCAAACAGATTCTACAATGCAGTTCCTGATGTAGTTGCAGACTATATGAAAGAAATATCAAAAATTACAGGCAGAGAGTACAAACCATTCAACTACTATGGTGCTCCTGATGCTACAAAAGTTATCGTTGCTATGGGCTCTGTATGCGAAACAATTGAAGAAACTGTTGATTACCTTATGGCTAAAGGTGAAAAGGTCGGCGTAGTAAAAGTTCACCTTTACAGACCTTTCAGCGCTAAATATTTCTTCGACGTTCTTCCTGAAACAGTAGAGAAAATCGCTGTTCTCGACAGAACAAAAGAGCCGGGTTCTCTCGGTGAGCCACTTTACCTTGATGTATGCAATCTCTTCTACGGAAAGAAAGCTGCTCCAGTTATCGTTGGCGGAAGATACGGTCTCGGTTCAAAAGATACAACTCCTACACAGATTCTTGCTGTGTACAACAACCTTGACGAAGCTGAACCTAAAAATAGCTTCACTATCGGTATTGTGGACGATGTTACAAATCTTTCACTCTCTCTCCCTGAAAAAATCAGCACAGCTCCGGAGGGCGCTACCTGCTGTAAGTTCTGGGGATTCGGTTCTGACGGTACTGTTGGTGCAAACAAAGACGCTATAAAGATTATCGGTGACAACACAGACCTTTATGCACAGGCTTACTTTGACTATGACTCAAAGAAATCCGGCGGTGTAACAATGTCACACCTTCGTTTTGGTAAAAAGCCTATCAAATCAACCTATCTTCTCGATACAGCTGACTATATTGCATGTCACAAACCTGCATATATTCACCAGTACGATGTTTTAGAAGGTCTTAAAAAAGGAGGCACATTCCTTCTCAACTGTGTATGGGATGAAAAAGAGCTTGACGAAAAGCTCCCTGCAAAAATGAAGAAATTTATTGCAGAAAATGAAATCAACTTCTACACAATCAACGCTGTTGATGTTGCAGTAAGAGTTGGCCTTGGACCTACAAGAATTAACATGGTAACACAGAGTGCATTCTTTAAACTCGCTAATGTTATAGACTTTGACGAAGCTGTTAAACTTATAAAAGACGCTATCAAAAAGACCTATGGCAAAAAAGGTGACGAAATTGTTAAGATGAACTGCGATGCAGTTGACGGCGCAATAGATGCACTTAAAAAGATTGATGTTCCTGCATCATGGAAAGATGCAAAGGATGACGCAGAAGACAAGAGAGATATCCCTGCATTTATCAAAAACATTGTTGAGCCTGTAAATGCACAGGCAGGTAACAAGCTCCCTGTAAGCACATTCTTAGGAATTGAAGACGGTACTTTTGAAACAGGTACTTCTGCTTACGAAAAGAGAGGAGTTGCTGTAAACGTTCCTGTTTGGGACAGCTCAAAATGTATTCAGTGTAATCAGTGTTCACTCGTTTGTCCACACGCTGCTATAAGACCTGTACTTCTTACAAAAGAAGAAGAGGCAGCTAAGCCAGAAGCGTTTGTATCAGTTCCTGTAAAGGGTATCAAAGATGCTCCTGAGGGCATGACATTCAGAATGCAGGTTTCTGCACTCGACTGTCTCGGTTGCGGAGTTTGTGCTCAGGTTTGTCCTGACAAGGTACAGGCTCTTACAATGAAACCATTTGACGAGGTTGCACCGGTTGAAGAAGCTAACTGGGAATATGCAATGAGCGTTCCTGTAAAAGACAACCTTGTTGATAAATATTCAGTAAAAGGCTCGCAGTTTGCACAGCCAATGCTTGAGTTCTCAGGCGCTTGTGCAGGTTGTGGAGAAACTCCTTATATCAAACTTATCACTCAGCTCTTCGGAGACAGAATGATGGTTGCAAATGCTACAGGATGTACTTCAATCTGGGGTGGCTCTGCTCCTTCAATGCCATACTGTAAGAACGCAGAAGGCAAAGGTCCTGCTTGGGCAAACTCACTCTTTGAGGACAATGCTGAATTTGGTCTTGGTATGGTAAAAGCTAACTCCAAAATCAGAAACACTCTCAAAGAAAGAATGCTCGAAGTTATGGATGTTGTAGATGCTCCACTTGCTGAAGCATTTAAAGCATGGATTGACGGCATGAACGATGCTGAGGCTTCAAAAGCTGCAGCAAAAGCTATAGCAAAAGAAATCGGCAAAGCTGATATGAAAAACCCTGCAATCAAAGAAATTGCAGACAGACAGGACTTCCTCATTAAGAGAAGCCAGTGGGCATTTGGCGGCGACGGTTGGGCTTACGATATCGGTTACGGTGGTCTCGACCACGTTATCGCATCAGGCGAAGATATTAATATCTTTGTTGTTGATACAGAGGTTTACTCAAACACAGGCGGACAGTCTTCAAAAGCTACACCTACAGGTGCAGTTGCAAAATTCGCTGCTGCAGGTAAGAGAGTTAAGAAGAAAGACCTTGGTATGATTGCTACAACATACGGATATGTATATGTAGCTCAGATTGCTCTCGGTGCAAATATGAACCAGGCTATCAAAGCTATTAAAGAGGCTGAAGCATACAATGGTCCTTCACTCATTATCGCTTACGCTCCATGTATCAACCACGGTATCAAAGTTGGTATGGCAAATACCATCTTAGAAGAGAAAAAAGCTGTTGATACAGGATACTGGCACTTGTGGAGATACAATCCTGAACTCGCTCTTGAAGGAAAGAATCCTTTCACTCTTGATTCAAAAGAGCCTACAGGAACTGTTAAAGACTTCTTAAACGGAGAAAACAGATATCTCATGCTTAAGAAAGCTGATCCAAACCTTGCAGAGCAGCTCTTTGACAAGGCTGAAAAAGACCTTGCTGAAAGATATGCAATCTACAAGAAAATGGCTGACTAATTAAGTAAGCAAACTTTTAAAATTATGGCTTTGGCAAATTTATTTGCTAAAGCCATAATTAATATTTTATGAATTTTTTAGTGTATTGGAGAATATGATATTAGCCAAGGGATTTTGAAAAGGGGTAGAAGTTGTGGATAATAAACCCGCAAGCAGATTAAAAAATAAATATGTCATAATTGGTATAGTCCTTGTGGTGCTTATCGCGGCTGTGACAGGGGTTGCATCTTATGCTTATATTGCAGGGGACAGCGACACTGCTATGGACGGTGTGCACATAGGGGACATTGATTTGTCGGGCAAGAGTTTCGAGAAAGCCGAAGAGGAACTTAAAGAAAAAATATCAGTTCCTGCAGAAAACATAAAATTTGTGTGTCAGGATAGAAATTTTGAAATCAGTCCGTCTCAGATTGGTCTGGAAGCGGACATAAAAGCTACTCTTGACGAGGCTTTTGGCTA
>JAZUPR010000049.1:0-3890 GCA_045605285.1 Clostridia bacterium
ACACTCTCGTCTACTACAGCACAGGCAAAGGCAAGAAATGTAAATTTGCAATTAACACACCAAAGACGAAAAAGGGATATCGCAAAATTCCAATGATGGACTTTGTAAAGGAAGCATTCCTCCTTGAAAAAGCAAATCAGGACGAAACAGGTGTTAATTGTCAGGTAACCATTGATTGCTACACAGATTTCATATTTGTCAACCGCTTTGGAAGTGTGCATCATTACGGAACTGTCAACAAAGCAATTCGCAGAATTGTTCGTGACTATAATGATGAAGCATTATTGAAAGAAGAAAATCCTGTTTTAATCCCCACCTTCAGTTGCCATAATCTTCGGCACACATTTGCCACAAGATTATGCGAAGCGGATATAAATCTATCAGTGATACAAAATGTCATGGGACATAAAGAAATCAAGACAACATTAGAGATTTATACCCATATAACCGAAGCGAAAAAGCGTGAGGAAGTCAATGCATTAGAGACCAGATTTGCATGGACATAAAATGAAACCTTACGCCAATTACGCCATAACTTACGCCAAGTGGAACATAGTTTATGGAGAGTTATGAAGACTTGCGTAACAAACAGGAAGAAAAGAGTGACTTGACAAAAGGGTTATGAATACTTATAATGAGTTATGTGATTACAAGAATTGAAATTCCGACTATGAAGCCACTCGCCGACAAATAAGTTTGCGAAGCAAACGAAATGAGTCGAGAGCGAACATAAAGGCATACTGAGTATGCCGCGAGCGTGCGAGGGCAAATGCAGCGAGCAGAGAGTTCCATCCTTTTATAAAATAAAGGGACTCGATAGCGAGTCGTAGAAGCCACTCGCCGACAAATAAGTTTGTTTAAAAATCAAACCTCATTCCCCCGAATGAATTTTATCTCTATGTGAAATAATAATTGAGATAAAGTATTCGGGGGATTTTTTTGTGAAAAATAGGGGTTTGAGAACTGTTACAAAATTTGCTCTTACAGGCATTTTCAACACGGTGTTTGGCTCTTTCATAATGTTTTTTATGTACAATGTAGTGGGTGCAGGATATTGGCTTTCCACAGCTGTCAATTACGGAGTGTGCAGTATAATAAGCTTTTTCTTAAGCAAATATCTGATATTTCAAAACGGTGAAAAACCATTTAGGCAGATAGCAAGATTCTCTGTAAACATTCTTCTTTGTTACGGCATAGCCTACGGAGTGGCAAAGCCTGTGGTTTATGCAATTTTAAAAAGCAGAGAAAAGGCTCTTTGCGAAAATATTGCAATGCTTGCAGGCATGGGGTTTTTTGCATTATTAAATTATCTTGGTCAAAGATTTTTTGTGTTCAGACAGGGGTTGTGAGAGTTGAAAAAAATAAATCGGTCAAAAACTCTTTTTTGGGCAGAAATATTTTCTGTATTTATCCTGATGTTTTGCTTAAATGCTCTCACAATGCCCTGTGCAGACGATTTTGTGTATATGTATAGCTTCTCTACAGGAGAGAGAACACAAAACATTTTTGATATTTTTCCCTCAATGGCAACTCACTACAAGACGATGAACGGACGGGTGGTTGCTCATTTCCTTGTGCAGTTTTTCCTGATGATAAACCCGTGGGTTTTTAAAATTATAAATTCTCTTGTTTTTGTTGGATTAGGCTTGATTATGTATAAAATATGCAATTGTGAGAGCAAAAGAAACAATCTTCTCCTTGGCTTCATATTTTCAAGCCTTTGGATATTTACGCTCTCTTTCGGTCAGGTGTATCTCTGGCTTGACGGAGCGTGCAATTATCTGTGGGCAATGTTTTTCTGCCTTTTGTTTATCTATCCGTATACCAAAAAGAAATTTCTTATATGGGAAAACAAGGGTTTAACCTTTCTTTTTGCCATATTCTCATTTTTTGTCGGTGCATACAACGAGAGCATATCTCTTGGTGGAATTGCAACAGTATTTTTTCTATGTATTACAAGATTTAAAAGCATTGGCAAAAGAAAAATTGTTTCCTTTGTTTCTTCTATCTTGGGATATGCATTTATGATGCTTGCCCCGTCAGAGAGAATCAACAAATCGGGTGACTTTTCAATATTATCCTTGATTGACTCTTTTGAAGTATCCTTAAAAATGTATTTTAATTTTTCGATTTTGCTTGTAGCTTTTCTTGTTATTCTGACAGTAAAAGATTTAAAAAACAGGCGGTTGGCACTTTCGTTTTTCATTGGCTCTTTTGTGTCAAATTTTATTCTCACCTTTGCGGTATATTATCCCGAGAGAAGTGCCTGTTTTCCTTGTGTTTTGCTTATTGTGGCTGCAACCATTCTCTTTAATCAGGGGAGAAAAGCTTATGTATCGGCAGTTTATGCCTTGTCCGTTCTTGTGATGCTTTTATGTGCAGGAAAAGGCGGAGAAGATGTAATCATAAGCCACAGGCGGTATATGGAAAATCACCACAGAATTATAGATTGTCAGGGCAAGGAAGAAATCATATATCTACCGCTTATAGATGCCACCTCGCGATACAGTTTTTTGTATGATTTAAAATATCTTGACACAGCTGACCCTCATTCGTGGCCCAACAAGTCTATGGCGGACTACTATGGGGTGAAAGGGATTTTGGGCAAATAAAAATAAAAAGCTTGACAAAGAATGAAAAATGAAATATAATTATAAAGCACGAATTTCGTGTTTTTCCTTGCTTTGATTAAGTAAATCAAGGCCATAGTCCAAAAGGGAGGTGACAGTAAATGGAAAACATAAAGAACAAGTACGAAACCATCATTGTTATTGACGCTTCTTTAACAGAAGAAGAGATCAACTCAACTGCGGAAAAGTTCAAAGCTCTCATTGCTGCCAACGGAACAGTAGATTCTGTAGACGTATGGGGTAAGAGAAGACTTGCATATCCTATCAATTTCAAAAACGAAGGATATTACGTGCTTATTAATTTCGAGAGTCAGGCAGAATTCATCAAAGAGCTTGACAGAAATTACAACATTACAGACAGCATCTTAAGAACAATTACCGTTAGAAAATAATGAGGTGATCATTGTGAACAAGGTAGTATTAGTAGGTCGTCTTACAAGAGACCCGGAGCTTAAGACTACAGCAAACGGAGTCAGCGTGTGCAGCTTTACAATAGCTGTAAACAGAAGATTTCGTAATGCGCAGGGCGAGTACGAAGCAGATTTTATAAACTGTGTTGCATGGAGACAATCAGCAGAGCTTTTGGCAAAATATTTTGCAAAAGGTCGTATGGTTGGCGTTTGCGGAAGCATTCAGACCAGAAATTATGAAAGAGACGGACAAAGAGTATATGTTACAGAGGTTTCTGCAGAAGAAATACACTTTGTTGAAAGCAAAGGCTCTTCATCAGGTTCTGAAGCACCCGTTATGAACAATGCTCCACAGGATGCTTTTGATATCGACACCGGTTTTATGCCCAGTCCATCGGCAGACGATGACTTACCTTTCTAAAATTTTAAAGGAGGTTAATTACAATGGCTGAAGAAAGACAGTTCCACAGAAAGCCAAAGAGAAAAGTTTGTGCTTTCTGCGTAGATAAGGTTGAAGAGATTGATTACAAGGATATCGCAAAGCTCAGAAGATATGTATCTGAAAGAGCAAAGATTCTTCCTAGAAGAATTAGCGGTAACTGCGCTCTCCACCAGAGACAGCTTACAATGGCTATTAAGAGAGCAAGACATATTGCGTTGCTCCCTTATTCAGCAGAATAATAAAGCGCAGGGGACAGTAAAAAAGCGCAGACTGATTACAGGCGAATTTTTTAAATCCCCAAGTGTTAACTAACACAAAATGAAATTAAAACAAAGTAGACATCTGCAAAAGCAGATGTCTATTTTTTATACCTGTAATCTCTGAGCGAACTTCACCTCTCGGCGTACC
>JAZUPR010000050.1:0-5659 GCA_045605285.1 Clostridia bacterium
CTGACCTATACCAACGAGGAAACCCACCGGTCTGTAAGCATCAATAAATGCTACAACACCATCTGTAGTTGAATCTTCTAACAATCCACAAACATATTTTCCTGTTTCGTCTTTGTGGAAATATTTATAACTTGAGTTAAATGCTGTTACAAAAATATTTGGAGCCTCAGTATAGCTTACAGCCACACCAATTGTATTTTTCTCACCAACACCGCCTAAATCAGCCTCTTTGAATTTAAGCGCCATGTCAATGAAATCATCATATTCCATAATGTAATCAGTTTTTATACCAAGCTGTTTAGCCCAGTCTTTTCTGTAGGCAAAGCCACAGCTGTCAACATAGAGATATGGCTGCTCGAGCATCATTTCTGCCATATCTTTTCCTTCATTATATGCTGCACGGAAATCTTCTATATAATATCTGTAGTGGTCTAACGGACGAACAAGTCCATACATATTTCCGTTTCCTGCTTCTTTAAGTTCATTAAGAATTCTGGTCATAGCCATAGAAAATCCCAAATTTGGATATTTTTCTTCTGTATCCTCAGGTAATGTCTTAACTACGCCCTGTTCACCATACTGTATGTATTCATCCATAAGGAAGTCTGTGAAAACCATATCAGGCATACCACCGGATGAAATCCAGATTCTTGCTTTCTCTGCTGCACTATCTGCCGAGAGAGCTACAAATTCAATATCAATTCCAAGTTTGTCTGTAATATACTTGAAGTAGTCATCATTACACCAAGTCTCTTCTGCTTTAGGATAACCTATAGTAATAGTAACTTTTTCACCGTTTCCTACACTTACGCTGTCGTTAGAACATCCTGTAAAAAATGCACCGCATAAAATTGCAGTAAGTAACAAACCGATAATTGTTTTTTTCATAATTCTACCTCCATTTATATATATTTTTATTGTTTACAAATCAACCTTTTACCGCACCGACAGTCAAACCGCTCATGAAGAATTTCTGTAAGAACGGGTATACAAGCATAATCGGAACCATGGTTACAACAACCGATGCCATCTGAACATTAAGTGCAAAGGTTTCTTTGGTTATAAAATCATCCCCTTGTACTTCTTCGGTAATCTGTGATGTTGCATTACCTATGATTTCACGAAGCACAAGCTGAAGTGGCCATTTTTTAGGGTCTGAAATATAAAGCATTGCTCCATACCACTCATTCCATACAGCAACCGTAACATATAATGACACGGTGGCTATAATCGGTTTAGCCAGCGGCAGGAAAATTTTTCCGAAAATAACAAGGTCGTTTGCTCCGTCTATTTTTGCTGATTCTTCAAGACTATCAGGTATAGTATAGAAGAAGTTTTTTATGAGAATCATATGGTATACAGTAAACGAATGTATAATAATGATACTTGCCAAGCTGTTCATAAGTCCATAGCTTTTAACGAGCAAATAAAGAGGAATGGTACCTCCACCAAAATACATTGTAAAAACAATAAAATTATTTAAATATTTGCTGAACAAATATCTTCTTCTTGACAGTGCATATGCAGCTGTTGATGTTACAAACAACGCAAGAGGTAATCTGATTGCCAGAACTATAAGCGTGTTTTTATAACCAAATAAGAATTTTCCCTCAGTGAGAATTTCCTTGTATGCTGCCAATGTGGGATTGGATACCCAGAATGCAAAAGGCTTTCTCATATATTCTGCCTGAGACATAAATGAAACCAATACTGAGTTATAAAAGGGGTAAAATATTAAGAATCCCCACAATATCAAAATTAAAGCTAATATAATATTTGCAAAATCTATTTTTTTTGTCTTCACTGTTCTTCCCTCCTTTTCTACTCTAAGATTCCGGAACCTTCAAGTTTCCTGGATATCTTGTTTACAATCGTAACCATTGTAAATCCAACAACATTTTTGAACAATCCTACCGCTGTACTATAAGCAAAGTCGGGAGCTTGCTGGAAGGTAATTCGGTATACATATGTATCTATAATATCAATTGTTTTTTGTACAACCATGTTTGACATATTGAATATCTGGTCGAAACCGCCTGTAAGAATGTGGCCAACTTCCATTATAAGCATAATTAAGACTGTGCTTCTGATGCTTGGAAGTGTAATGTGCCAGATTTTCTGGAAACGGGTAGCTCCGTCCAAATCTGCCGCCTCGTACATTCCGCGGTCAATACTTGTGATTGCTGCGAGGAAAACAATGCTTTTCCAACCAGCCTCTTTCCAAACTGTTGTTATGTAAAGAAGCGGAATTATCATCTTTTTGTCACCCATAAAGATATGTCTTTCTCCGCCCAAAAATTCAACCATATTGTTTACAGGGCCTGTATATGACAAAAAGTTTACAATAACACCCGATACGATAACCCATGATAAGAAATGCGGGAAAGTATAAATCGTTTGTATTGTCTTTTTAAAATGTCGATTTCTAAGTTCATTAAAGCACAAAGCAATAATGATTGGAAATGGAAATGTGAAGAGTGTTCTGCCTATACTTATCTTTATTGTGTTAAAAAGAACATATACAAAGTATGAATCGGCGAACATATCCTTAAAGTGTTTAAGGCCAATCCATTCACTGCCATTTATTCCCAATTTGGGGTTAAATTCTTTAAAGGCAAGCTGAATACCGTACATTGCTGAATAATCAATCATGATTACATAAATCAATGCAGGAAGAAGCAAAAGATACAAATATCTGTTTTGCAATATTTCCTTTAAATAATCTCTCTTTACCAAACCTGTGTTCTGTTTTAGATTTGTTTTGTTTAACTTCATCTGCACGCACCTCTCCTTTTACTACTTAAAATGATAGCACGAAAGAAATTCTTTTAAAATGCACAATCCTGCAAAACAATTTAAGAATCCTGCAATTTTTAAAATTTTATTGTGCAATTTTCTATATATAGTAGTATAATTAAAACTAACAATATATAATGTAAATTAATTAATATTATAAGGGGTGAATTGACATATGTTTCATGCTTTTATCGTAGATGATGATCCTGTATCCATTGAAGCAACTTATATTCTGTTTCCTTGGCAGGAAGTAGGGATTACTAAAATAGACAAAATAGACTCACCCACCGGACTTGCCGATAGGATTCTGGCAGAAAAACCACACGTTGTTTTTATTGATATTGAGATGGGGGAAATATCGGGTCTGGATATTATAAAGGACTGCAAAAGCAGAGGCAGCAACTCTTCTTTTGTAATTATAAGCGGACACGACAATTTTAACTATGCACATACAGCCGTAAATCTTGGGGTTGTTTACTATTTGCTAAAACCCATTGATACGGATGATATCAAAACTCTGGCACAAAAATTAAAAATAGAACTGCAAAAAAATAACAGCATCGATATACTGGAACATCTTTCATCCAAAGATAACTTTAATTCATTCCTATCTTCTGCATTAGACGAGAAAAAATATCGACTTGCCATTGCCAGCTTATCAGAAGAACAAGAGGACGAAATACAAAAAACTCTTGCAAATTGTATTTTTAAAACCTATAAAATAGGCAACAAAAAATATCTGTTTGTCCTTGAAAACAAAAGTATTAATAAATCAACTTTGTTTGAATTAAATTGTTTGGCAGAAAATCTCCAAATAGTTTTAAGTATGAGTGATGTTTTCACAAAAGAAGATGATATGTATAATTCATTCAAGCAATGTAACCAGCTTTCCTACAATCTTTTTGTAAGACAAGCAGGCTGCCTCTTGATTGAGCCTTTGAAAACCAATACTGAAATTTTAAAGAATATTTTGGACAATCTGTATCAGGCAATTGATTCCAAATACATAAACGGAGTTGAAACCATTCTTCTTAATCTGCCTGCTCTGTTTATAAAGCAAAAATATACAATGGCACAGGCTGTGTGGTTTTATAATGCAATTGTGATACGGGCGAATTTACTGTTTAACCAAAACAACTTTTCCCTTCCTACAATGGACGAGGAAGATTTGTATGTAAACTTTGACGACTTTAATGACCTTTGTCAAACATTGCGTTTATATTTGACAGAAGCTATGTTCCCGGGAACCACGCCCGAATACGAAACAAGCGATATCTGGAACAAAGTGTTAAAATATATAGAGAACAATTATTCATCCAGAATACAGGCTCAGGATATATATAAAGAATTATATATAAGCGAAAGGGCTCTATATTATCTATTTAAAACAAATACACAAGAAACATTCTTAGAATTTCTTACACGCTATAGAATAGATAAAGCAAAACACTTTCTTCTCACAAGTACAATGTCAATTTCTCAAGTTGCAGAAAGGGTTGGCATAAAAGACCATTATTATTTCAGCAGACTATTTAAAAAGCATACCGGACTCACTCCACTCCAATTTAAAAACCAAGGAGGAACGCAAGAAAATGCTTAAAAAGTTTAACATAAGATCACAAATAGTCATTTCTGTTACTTTTATTTTGGGTATGCTCTTGGTTTTGCAGATATTTCTTTACTCCCTATTACAGAAAGAAAACAATAATGTGGTTGTTAATATATTCGATTCGATAGCTCAGAATTCTGCACAACAAATTAACAAATTAAACTACGACATTTCTGAAGCATCAATGAGATTGGCTGTTCATCCCCTTGTCCAGTCAAATCTTTATGAATATTCGCCTGCTGAAATAGTAAGAAATTTAAACTCTATTGACAATTTGCTGATTGACTACGTAAGCAGTAACCAAAACATTGCCTTTTTAGGCATTGTTAAGGATTATTCTATACTTACATCAACCGAAACCGAGGAGTTTTCTGATTATGTAAGAGCTATTGTAAAAGATATCAATACTCCCAAAAATTCTAATCCGATATTTTTATCTTCCTTTGTTTTCAAAGACAAAACATATTTTGTGTGCGTAACACCAATATTTCCAACCGATATTTCACATCACAGTTCCGATAATTCAGGACATTTCGTAGTGTGCATTTATGAGGTTGGCGTCATAAATCATATGCCTACAGGCGTCATTGACAACTCATCCATCCAGTTAGTAGTAACAGACAATAACAACAGAATAGTTTTATCGTCTAATCCGGCCGAACACGGAAGTGTATTTGATTTTTCAAAAAACAAGAATAAAAACCTTTTAAAAACAGTTAATCTTACTAATCCAGACTGGAATATAACAGTTTCTATGCCATCTGATAACATATCAATCTTCTCATTCCCTGTTGTGTTTTTTATATTTTTTATGATATTTTTTACTTTGGGCATGTTGTTGCTATTGCTAAAACTTCTAAACGATATCATAGTTAAGAGAATAACTCTTTTAAAAGAAAATGTTGAAAAAATTACGGATAACAATACAAACTACCGAATAAGCTATAAGTTTAATGACGAACTTTCGGCTGTCGTTTCAACAATAAACAAGGTTCTTGATAAGGTTCACAGCTTGAACAAAGAAAAGATTGAAACTTTAAACAGCCTGTATCATGCTCAGCTGTTGCAAAAAGAAACACGTATTTTTTATTTATACAGTCAAATTTCTCCTCACTTTCTTTATAACTCATTGTCGCATATTCAGGGAATTGCTCTAAAAAGCAATGTCCCTCAAATAGTAACAATGATTTCATCACTTTCTAAGGTATACAGATATTTTTCAAAAAATCATGCTCATTCTTTAATAAAGATGGA
>JAZUPR010000051.1:0-5910 GCA_045605285.1 Clostridia bacterium
CTCATAAATCTGTCGCCTGTGCGTCCTTCTCTGTAACACGCAGTGCAAAATGAAGGTATAAAGTCCATTTCCATAAGCCATTTTACCACTTCGTCAAGAGTTCTCTGGTCAGATACATAAAACTGTTCTGAATCGTGAGGTCTTTCTTCTTCAGTATATCCTCCCACCGATGTTCTGGATGCTCCGCTTATCTGTGATATACCAACCTGCAATGCCCTTTCTCTTACACTTTGGGATTCTCTGGTGGAGATTATCATTCCTGTGTACGGAACGGAGAGTCTTATACATGCAATTATTTTTAAGAAAGTCTCATCGTCTATACCGTTGTCAAAAGTATCAGGATCAATATCGTCAGCCCTTTTGAGCCTTGGAACGCTTATTGTGTGCGGTCCCACTCCGTGTACAGCCTCAAGGTGCTCTGCATGCATTAGGAGTCCAGCAAACTCATATTTGTAAAGTTCTAAGCCAAAGAGAACACCAAGACCTACATCGTCTATGCCGCCCTCCATGGCTCTGTCCATAGCTTCTGTGTGATATGCATAGTCGTGCTTGGGACCTGTTGGGTGGAGCATCTCGTAGCTTTCTTTGTGATAGGTTTCCTGAAACAGTATGTATGTACCAATGCCTGCATCACGGAGTTTTCTGTAGTTTTCTACAGTTGTTGCCGCAATGTTTACATTTACTCGTCTTATTGCTCCGTTTTTGTGATTGATGCTGTATATTGTTTTAATTGATTCTAATATGTATTCAATAGGGTTATTCACAGGGTCTTCGCCTGACTCTATTGCAAGTCTTTTGTGACCCATATCCTGCAGAGCAATAACCTCGTTTTTAATCTCCTCCTGAGTAAGCTTTTTTCGCGCGATGTGTTTGTTTTTTAAGTGATAGGGGCAGTATACACATCCGTTTACACAGTAATTTGATAAATATAAAGGAGCAAACATTACTATTCTGTTTCCGTAAAACGCAAGTTTTATTTCCTCTGCTATTTCATACATTTTTTGTATTTTTTCAGGGATTTCACAGGCAAGAAGAACAGATGCTTCTCTGTGTGAAAGTCCCTCGCAGGTGTACCCGTTTCCGTTTTTCTTGGGACACGCTTTTTCGAGCAGAGCATCAATCAGCTCTACATTGTTTTTGTTCTTCTCAGCATAAGCGAGTGTATCGAGAATTTCTTCGTGATTTATAAATTCGTGAGCCTTAAGTGATTTTGGGTTGTAGTTTGACATAGTTCATATTTCCTTTCTCATATCGCCTCTGTCAACGACTATTTCATAGCCCATGGCGTGAATTTCTTTTTTTATGTTTTCTATTTCCAGTGCAGATTCTTTTCCTGAAAATGCCTTGTTGTCATATATTTCATATTTTTTTCTCTCGTTCATGGGAGACACATTTGGCATTATGACATTTGCTCCTGCAAGAATTCCTTTTTCTCTTCCGTCTTTACTTAAGGAACCCAGAGCTGTTGTTGCAGGGAGCAGGATGTTTGGTTTTATCAGGCGTACTAATGATATCAAAAACAAAGTAAGTTCCACAGAACCCGCATTTTCTTCTTTAAACAAAGTCGCATGATGGGGGATAAAAGGACCTATTCCGCACATCTGGGGAGAAAATGTTTCTATAAATTTTAAATCTTCGGAGATAGTCTTTGGTGTCTGATAGGGTGAGCCTACCATAAATCCGCATCCTACCTCGTATCCTATTTCTTTAAGGTTTCTCAGACATTCCATTCTTTTTTCAAAAGACATTTCTTTGGGGTGAAGGTTCATATAGTGATTTTTGTCAGCAGTTTCGTGACGAAGAAGATACCTGTCTGCTCCTGCATCAAAAAGCCTTTTATAGCTCTCCTTTGACCTCTCTCCAAGAGAAAGAGTAACAGCACAATGGGGATATTTTTCTTTGACATCATACAAGATATCGCACATTATATCATCTGTAAAAAAGACATCTTCTCCGCCTTGCATTACAAATGTCCGAAAACCAAGGTTATAAGCGTCTTGGCAACAGTTGAGTATCTGTTCTTTGCTCAGCCTGTATCTTGTGCAGGTTTTGTTGTCTCTTCTAAGACCGCAGTACAGACAGTTGTTTTTGCAATAATTAGATATCTCAATAAGACCTCTTATATATACCTTGTTTTTGTAATATATGTATTGTCCTTTTTGTGCAACACTTTTGGCATAGTCAAAGTCTTTTTGAGAATAATTTTTTATAATAAATTCGTATTCTTCTTTTTCAAGACTTTTTGTGTTATTCAGTTTGTCAATAAGGGTTTTAACTTTATCCATAATCAATCACCAAAAAAGACCACTACCCCTAAAAATGAGTGTGGTCTCTGTCTGCCTTATATTCCTCATCTTTCACCTCAATTTTCATTTTGGTGTCAGGGTGGATTGTTTATTAATTTTTTTGAGAGTACGTAGCTTTGGCAGTTATTTTGTCTATCTTTCCGAGGCTTCCTGTCAGAGCGTTTATGGCATCCTGAGGTGCATCAATGGCAATGCTTATAATGTTGATGTCTTTCTTTTTGTAAGGGATACCCATCCTGCCAATAATATATTCTGAATAATTATGTAAAATGTCATTTAATTTAGCAGTATCACCGTCTTTTTCAACGATTATACTTATCAGGGCTATTCTTGTTTCCATATTCATACCTCTGTCTTTTTTTGCTATAAATATTATATACCACTTTTGCTGAAATTTCAAGTGGTCTGAAAAAATGGTATTATATGTAGGAATGCAAATATTTTTACTTGCAATTTTCGAGCTTATATGATATAATTATTGTCATAAATTTAACAATGTTATGGTGTTGAATTTTATAATTTTCTGAGATTGTCAAGGAGGGCTAATATGAGTCACATTAGTGAATCCGGAGTTAAAAAAATCAATGAAATCTGTGATAGATATGTTGATGAAAAAACTCCTCTTATGATGATTTTGAGTGATATTCAAAAGGAATACGGATATATTCCTCTTGAAGTTCAGCAAATTGTTTCAGACAGGACAGGTATATCTGTTGCAGAGATTTATGGAGTTGTTACATTTTATTCTTTTTTCTCTCTCAAACCAAAGGGTCTTTATGTAATAGGCGTATGTCTTGGTACTGCATGTTATGTTAAAGGGGCACAGGGCATCATAGATAAGTTCTGTGAAATACTCGGCACTACACCCGGCGGTACAACAGATGATGGTATGTTCACTATTGATGCACTCAGATGTATCGGTGCTTGCGGAATAGCCCCTGCAGTATCTATAAACGGTAAGGTGTATCCTAAACTTACCATCGACCAGGTTCCTGCAATTATTGAAGAATATCGAACATTGAGAGGTGCTGCTGTATGATAAAAACAACAGGTGATTTGAAAAACAAAATTGACACTTGTACAGCCTGCCTTAATGCAAAGATTGACGGAACAAACGGAAAAAGAGCGGTAGTTCTTTGCGGCGGTACAGGGTGTTTGTCATCACATTCAGATGAAATCAGAGAAAAATTTGTAGAATTAATAGACAAAAAAGGTTTGACAGATAAAGTAACTGTAAATCAGGTTGGTTGCTTTGGTTTCTGCTCACAGGGTCCATTTGTAAAAATATTTCCTGAAGATACCCTCTACAGAATGGTGTCGGTAGACGATGTTGAAACCATTATAGAAAAAGACCTTATCAATAATGAAATAGTTGAAGACCTTTTATACGTAGAGCCTGCAACGGGCGAAAAGGTTTCAAAGCAGGATGATATAAACTTCTACAAAAAGCAGGAGAGGATTTCTCTACTCGGTTGTGGAGTAATCAATCCTGAAGATATTGAAGAAGCTCTTGGTATGGGTGCATATCGGGGTCTTGCAAATGCTCTTAAGATGGACAGGGCACATGTTATAAAAGCTGTTCTTGATTCAGGTCTCAGAGGACGCGGAGGCGGTGGCTTCCCTACAGGCAGAAAATGGCAGTTTGCTTATGACCAGGTAAGCGACGAAAAATATGTTGTATGTAATGGTGACGAGGGTGACCCCGGTGCATTTATGGACCGTTCAATCCTCGAGGGAAATCCTCTTGCAGTAATAGAGGGCATGACTATCGCAGGTTATGCAATAGGAGCTAAGGATGGATATTTCTACGTTCGTGCAGAATATCCTATCGCTATAAAGAGACTTCAGATAGCAGTTGAACAGGCAAAAGAGCTTGGCCTTTTGGGAGATAACATTCTCGGAACAGATTTTTCATTCAATGTTCATATAAGACTCGGTGCAGGAGCTTTCGTTTGCGGTGAAGAAACAGCGCTTTTAAATTCAATAGAAGGAAAAAGAGGTATGCCTCGTCCAAGACCACCGTTCCCGGCAGTAAAGGGCCTGTGGCAGAAACCTACCATTATCAATAATGTTGAAACACTTGCATGTGTTCCTTACATTCTTCGTGAGGGTGCAGATAAATTTGCTTCTCTTGGAACAGAGTGTTCAAAGGGTACAAAGGTATTTGCCCTCGGTGGTAAGATAAACAACGTAGGTCTTGTAGAAATTCCAATGGGCACAACCGTAAGGGAACTTATTTATGATATCGGCGGCGGAATTCCAAACGGAAAAGAGTTCAAGGCTATACAGACAGGCGGACCTTCAGGCGGATGTGTAACTAAAAACGAGCTTGATACACCTATCGATTTTGATAACCTTGTTGCTCTTGGCTCAATGATGGGTTCGGGCGGAGCTATCGTAATGGACGAAGATAACTGTATGGTTGATGTTGCAAAATTCTATATGGAATTTATCTGCGACGAATCCTGCGGTAAATGCTCACCTTGTCGTATCGGTACAAAGAGAATGCTCGAAATCCTCACAAAGATTACAGAGGGCAAGGGCACAATGGAAGACCTAGACGAACTCGAAGAACTTGGCAGAACAGTAAAAGAAAATTCACTCTGCGGACTCGGACAGACTGCAGCAAATCCAATTATCTCAACTATTTCAAAATTCAGAGACGAATATATAGCACACATTGTTGACAAAAAATGCCCTGCAAAAGTATGTAAAAAATTGCTCGAGTATCATATCGAAGAAGACAAATGTAAAAAATGCAGTCTTTGTGCACGTAAGTGTCCTGTAAATGCTATTACAGGCGTTGTGGGCAAAGAGCCATTTGTAATAGACCAGAGCAAATGTATAAAATGCGGTATGTGTATGTCATCATGTAAGTTTGGTGCAATAATAAAGAAATAGGGGGTAATCGAAGATGTCAAAAATAAGTATTATGATTGAAGGTATCTCCTATCAGGTTGAAGAGGGCATCACAATTTTAGAAGCTGCTAAAGCCTGTGGATACGAAATTCCTTCTTTATGTGCTTTTAATCACGGCGAATGCTCACAGGGCTCATGCAGGGTTTGTCTTGTAGAGGTAAAAGGCGCAAGAGGACTTGTTGCATCCTGTGTATACCCTGTAAACGAGGGTATGGAAATAAGAATTTCATCACCAAAAGCTGCACAGGCAAGAAGAGCATCGGTAGAACTTCTTTTGTCAAACCACTCTTTCAAATGTCAGCAGTGTGAGAAAAATGGAAAATGTGAACTTTTGCATGTGGCAAAGGTTACAGGTGCCAGAGAAGACAGATTCACTGGTTCAAAAACACCTGTTACAATAGATAAGCTCACTCCGTCTATAGAAAGAGATACATCAAAATGTGTACTCTGCGGGCGTTGTGTTGCAAGATGTGAAAATGCTCATGGTCTTGGTATATTAGGATTTGAAAACAGAGGTTTCAATACAATAGTAGCACCTGCAGAAAATCGTTCATTTGCAAATAGTCCTTGTATTCTCTGCGGTCAGTGCGTAAGCGTTTGTCCTACAGGCGCTCTTATGGAAAAATCTGAAATAGACAGAGTGGATGAAGCCATGAAGAGTGGAAAACACGTTGTTGTTCAGGTT
>JAZUPR010000052.1:0-17986 GCA_045605285.1 Clostridia bacterium
CAAGCTATACCGGAGAGGTAACAACAAAAATAAGCAACACATACAAAGGTGCAGTAGGTAAAATAGATTTTGATAAAAAGAAAATCAAAATAACATATACTATAAAAGAAAATGTTACAAGCGGGGCAAATCAGACCTGGACAAAAGAAAGTTTTGAAAACATAGAAGATGAAGAGGAAGATGTTTCTGAGGAAATGGAAAACCAATCCGAAGAAGCCACCTCAGAACCAGTAAAAAGCAAAACAGTAACAGGATTTTTTGAAGAATAATTAATAAAGGATGTATGATGTTAAAATTCACATCATACATCCTTTTTTTATTCTTGGAGCATCTGTTCTATACTGTTTTCTATGCCCTGTGCAATAGCATAAGCAATATCATCAAGTTTAGATTCATTCATAAGAATCTGTCTGTCGGTTTCACAACTCAAGAATGCACATTCGACAAGAACTGCAGGCATACTGGTGTATTTAAGAACAGCAAGGTTTGGTCTGTCACTTATTCCCCTGTTAAAAAGTCCTGTTGCCTCAACAACCGGAGAGAGAATATTTTTTGCGAGTTCTTCGCTTGATATGCCATATCTTCCCGAACTATTTGAAGTGTAGCACACCTCTGTGCCATTGGCTGTCGGGCTTGTGGCGGAATTGTTATGAATACTTACGAACAAGCACGCATTAGCATCGTTTGCAAGTTGTGCACGTGCAAGTAGATTTTCTTTATTTGTGCCCTCAAAGGTATCGTCTGAGCGAGTCATGAGCACCTTAATATTTTTATCATTAAGATATTTTTTTGTCATCTGTGCTATATACAGATTCAAATCTTTTTCGACGAGAAGCGGTTTTCCGTTTTCGTCGGTTATGACCTCTCCATTTTCATCAAGAGCAACAGCTCCCACATCTACTCCGCCATGTCCTGCATCTATAACAACAATCATATCTTCCCTATTGAACTCAATCGTAGGAAGTTCAGGAGTTACATCTTCTTCCTGTGGAACATCTTCTTCGGGCGGGATTATGGGATTATCAGGGATTTCAACAGGGGGTTCCTCTTTCTGAGCCACACCGACTTTTACCCTTATAGTTTTTGTGCCCTGTCCTGTTACATCATAAGGAATTTTTTCATTAGCCTCTATAACAACTCTGGAATAATCCTCGTGCGATGCCCATCTAAGCTCGGAAATAAAAATGTTATCAATGGTTTTTGAAGCATCCTGACCTGTGAGAGCAGTATTTTCAAAATCCAATATAATTCTATATGGATTATCATAAGTAATAACCTTCGGATTAACAGGATTTGAAAGTTTTATTACAACATAAGTATTTCCATTTTTATCGGTATCTTCTATAGACAGAATTTCCGACTCATATTTTGGTTTTGAAGAATCTATATAAACACTCCTTGTCGCTCCGTCCCACGAGACTCTATAGCCCATATTTTCTGTGACAAATCTTATGGGTACATAGGTTCTGTCATTCACAATTATGGGTGCAACATCCATTGGTACGCTCTTTCTGTTTAATATGGCATATTTTTTGCCTATGGTAAAGACTATATCTACAGTATCAGATGTAATCTTTACTTTTTTTGTTTTTTCATTCCACGAAACCTCTGCATCAAGATTTTTAAACACAACCCTTGCAGGAACAAGTGTTCTGCCGTCTATAATCATCGGCGGGCTATCGCAGGTGATTTGTTCTTCATTTATATATAATTTTATATCAGTTTCTGCATAGGCGGTCATCACAAACACAGACACAAACATAAAAATTAATATGAGCAGTTTCTTCATCAAGGTATATTCCTTTCTTATGTATATGCCAAAATACTATAAAAAAAGACATAGTATAACAAAATTATTATACTATATCTTTTTTATTTTGTGTATTAATGAAATACAAATGTAACAAAACATTAACAGATTGTTAATTGTCAAAAGGAATACCAAAATGCTCATAAGCAAGGCGGGTTACCACCCTACCCCTTGGGGTTCTGTTGATAAATCCAAGCTGCAGAAGATACGGTTCATAAACATCTTCAATAGTGACGCTGTCTTCTCCCGTGGTAGCGGCAAGGGTATCAAGACCGACAGGACCTCCGCCAAACCCTTTTATCATAGTGGTGATGACATTTCTATCTACATTATCAAGACCTATTTCATCTATTTCAAGTCTTGTGAGAGCCTTATCTGCAAGTTCTTTTGTAATAGTCCCATCGGACCACACATAAGCAAAGTCTCTTACTCTTTTTAGAAGTCTATTTGCAATTCTTGGTGTTCCACGGCTACGGGAAGCAATCTCCATAGCTCCCTTTTCATCAATATCTGTACCAAGTATTTTGGCACTTCTTTGAACAATTAAAGAAAGTTCTTCCTTGGAATAAAGCTCCAATCTTGATATAACTCCAAACCTATCTCTAAGCGGACTTGTCATAGAGCCTGCTTTTGTGGTAGCACCTATCAATGTGAAATGCGGAACATCAAGACGGATGCTGCGGGCACTGGGGCCTTTGCCGATGATTATATCAAGAGCAAAATCCTCCATAGCAGGATAGAGAACCTCTTCAACACTTCGGCTGAGGCGATGGATTTCATCTATAAACAAAACATCGTGCTCCGAAAGGTTAGTAAGAATTGCGGCAAGGTCTCCGGGCTTTTCTATGGCAGGACCGGATGTGACTCTTATATTTACTCCCAATTCATTTGCAATAATATTTGCAAGAGTGGTTTTTCCAAGTCCCGGAGGTCCATAAAGGAGCACGTGGTCAAGAGCCTCTTTTCTGCTTGATGCTGCATCTATATATACTTTTAAATTTTCTTTGATTTTTGTCTGTCCTACATATTCTGACAAAACCTTTGGACGAAGACCGGGATCTGTATCAAAGTCTTCAAAGGTTTTATCTGCAGTAACAATTCTCTCTTCGTAATCCATATTACAAAAGTCTCCTTTGTCTTATTTACATAAGGGATTTTAGTGCATGTTTTATAATATCTTCTACAGAATCCTGAGGCGATGCTGATTTAACCGCCTTTTGTGCTTCAAAAGTGGTATAACCCAAAGCAACAAGTGCACTTATTGCCTCTGAAATGTTATTATTTTCAACATAAGGCAGATTTGAAAATGCATCGGTATTTTCTGACACAAAGCTTTCATTTTTTATCTTGTCTTTAAGTTCAAGACAAATTCTCTGGGCTGTTTTTGCACCTATGCCTGATGCACTTTTAATTGTAGAGGTATCTCCTGTTACAATGGCAAGTGACAACTTCTCTGTGGGGGCAACTGACAAAATATTTACTGCACCTTTTGCACCCACACCGTTTACTGAAATCAAAAGGAGAAAGAGTTCAAGCTCACTCTTTTCGCAAAATCCGTAAAGGTCCATAATACCTTCTTTTATATACAAATATGTATAAAAAGTAACTTCATTTCCAACTGTGCATTTTGCATTGGAAAGGGAATTTAACGAGGTGTAAATCTTAAATCCGACTCCGTTTACATCTACAACTGCAATTCCGTCAGTTTTTTCTGCAAGAATTCCTTTTATATAACTAAACATCGGTTTTTCTCCTATCTTGTATATATTTGTCTTGCTATATTGGGATTATATGAATGGGCATGACATATAGCAAGGGCAAGGGCATCTGCCACATCGTCGGGTTTTGGGATTTCATTTAAGAAAAGCAGTGCTTTTGTCATTTGCTGAACCTGTTTTTTCTCTGCTCTGCCATATCCTACTATAGCCTGTTTTATCTGAAGAGGTGTATATTCAAAAATAGGAACTCCTTTATTTACAGCAGAGAGAATAATAACTCCCCTTGCCTGACCCACAGCTATGGCTGTTTTTGCATTATTATTGAAAAAAAGTTCTTCTATACTGACAAAATCAGGCTTATACAAATCTATAATCTCTGATATATCATCATAGATTTTTTTTAGTCTGATTTCAAAAGGGATATTAGCCTCTGTAGTAACGGCTCTGTAGTCTATGGTTTTAAACTTATTTCCTATATAATCTACAACGCCTGTTCCTACTATGGCATATCCGGGGTCTATTCCCAAAATTCTCATATTTCCATCCTTTTATGTATAGTTTTGCATAATTATACTGCTTTATTCACTATTTTAGTACTTTTTTGCATACTTTTATGCATATTATACATTATTTCTGAAAAAAATTTAAAATTTTATGCAAAATATATCTTGATTTTACATTTAATTTGCATTATAATATTCACATATTAATAATATAACATTTTTGGAGGAAAATCAATATGTCAAAAGAAAAAGTTGTTTTAGCATATTCAGGCGGTCTTGATACATCAATCATTATTCCGTGGCTCAAAGAAAACTACGACTACGAAGTAATCGCAGTATGCGGTGATGTTGGTCAGGGAAAAGAGACAGAAGGTCTTGAAGAAAAAGCTCTTAAAACAGGTGCTTCAAAGCTTTACATAGAAAATCTTCAGGAAGAATATGTAACAGATTTTATATGGCCTACCCTTAAAGCAGATGCTGTATACGAAGGAAAATATCTCCTTGGCACATCTACTGCACGTCCATGTATAGCAAAAAGAATTGTAGAAATTGCAAGAGCAGAAGGTGCTACTGCAATCTGTCACGGTTGCACAGGTAAAGGTAACGACCAGGTAAGATTTGAGCTTACTATCAAAGCACTTGCTCCTGAGATGAAAATTATTGCTCCATGGCGTATATGGGATATAAAATCTCGTGAAGACGAAATAGATTATGCAAACGAAAGAAATATTCCTATTCCTGTTACAAAAGAGGACAACTACTCTATGGACAGAAATATATGGCATCTCTCTCACGAGGGACAGGACCTTGAAGACCCATGGAACGAGCCACAGCTTGACAAAATATTAAAGCTTGGTGTATCTCCTGAAAAAGCTCCTGACAAAGCTACATATATTGAGCTTGAATTTGAAAAAGGTATTCCTGTTTCAATAGACGGAGTTAAATACGGTCCTGTAGAGCTTCTAGAAAAACTCAACGAGCTTGGCGGAGCAAACGGAATTGGAATAGACGACATTGTAGAAAACCGTCTTGTGGGTATGAAGAGCCGTGGTGTATACGAAACACCGGGCGGAACAATCCTTTATACTGCACACAAAGAGCTTGAGTATCTTTGCCTCGACAAGCAGACTCTCCACTACAAAATGGAAGTGGCAAACAAATTTGCAGACCTTGTATATGACGGTCTCTGGTACACACCACTCAGAGAGGCGCTCTCAGCATTTGTAGATTCTACACAGGAAACTGTTACAGGAACAGTTCGTCTTAAACTTTACAAAGGCAACTGCACACCTGCCGGAGCAAAATCTCCATATTCACTCTACGATGAAGACATAGCTACATTCTCTGAAGATGAAGTTTACGATCAGAAAGATTCTGCAGGATTTATCAATCTATTTGGTCTCCCACTCAAAGTAAGAGCTATGATGCTTAAGAGAAACGGAGAAGAACTCTTAAAATAATTCTTTAAACAGACAGACTGCTTTTTGGCAGTCTGTTTTATTTAAAATAACTCTTGATTTCTGATATCATATGTGATATACTAAGTAAAAAGGAATGGTGATATATGAAACTTTGGGGTGGAAGATTTTCCAAAAACACAGACAGTGAAGTAAACGATTTTAATTCATCCATACGCTTTGACAGTCGTATGTATGAGCAGGATATAAAAGGCAGTATTGCCCATGCAACAATGCTTGGCGCGGTGGGTGTTATATCAGAAAGCGACAGCAAGACCATTATAAAGGCTCTTGAGGAGATACTCTCTGACATCAAAAACGGAAAAGTAGAATTTACCGAGGATGCGGAAGACATTCACATGAATATTGAGACAATTCTTATTTCAAGAATCGGTGACACAGGCAAAAGGCTGCACACAGGCAGAAGCCGAAACGACCAGGTTGCTCTTGATATCAGAATGTACATAAAAGACGAGATTAAAGAAATAAAAGATATGCTCATATCTTTGGAAAATACTCTTCTTGATATTGCAAAAAACAATCTTGACACAATTATGCCCGGATACACACATCTCCAGAAAGCCCAGCCAATTACTCTGGCTCATCACACAATGGCATATTTTGAGATGTTTAAAAGAGACATAGAAAGACTAAAAGACTGCCTCAAGAGAACCAATGTTATGCCTCTTGGTTCAGGAGCTTTGGCAGGTACTACATATCCGCTTGACAGAGAAATGGTAAAGGACCTCTTAGGCTTTGACTCTGTGACACTCAATTCACTTGACGGTGTTTCAGACAGGGATTTTGTAATTGAACTTGCATCATGTCTTTCAATCTGCATAATGCATCTTTCAAGATACTCAGAAGAGCTTATTTTATGGAACTCAAATGAATTTTCTTTTATAGAAATGGACGACTCCTGCTCAACAGGCAGCTCAATAATGCCACAGAAGAAAAATCCAGATGTAGCAGAGCTTATAAGAGGAAAAGCAGGAAGAGTGTATGGAGACCTTACCTGCATACTCACAGTTATGAAAGGTATTCCCCTTGCATACAACAAAGATATGCAGGAAGACAAAGAATGCATATTTGACGCTATTGACACATTAAAGCTTTGCATACCTGTGTTTAACAAAATGATAAGCACAATGAAAATAAACAAGGACAAAATGAGAAAAGGTGCAAGTGGCGGTTTTACCAATGCAACCGATGCGGCAGATTATCTTGTTAAAAAAGGCATGCCTTTCCGTCAGGCTCACGAGGTTATTGGAAAAATGGTGTTATATGCAATAAATAACAACAAAGCACTTGACGAGTTTACTATGGAAGAGTTTAAAGCTTGCTCTGGCATAATAGAAGACGACATATACGAGGCAATATCACTTGAAACCTGTGTAAACGAGAGAAAAACCATTGGTGCACCAAGTGCCGAGGCGGTTAGCTACTCTATCAAAAAAGGCGAAGAATTTTTGAAAAACAATTAATATATAAGGAAAGGTGATTTAAAATGGCAGTAAAAACCTACCAGGATTCTAAAGACAAATATCTTAAAGAAAAAGTAGACACCTTTGTTCTTCGAGTTCCCAAAGGAAAGAAAGACGAAATTATGGAATATGCAAAATCCAAGGGAATGTCTCTCAACGGATACATAACAGAGTTAATTTTCTCTGATATGGGACAGATTAAAGAAAAAGCGACAACTCTAGCAAAACCAAAAGTAAAGAAAGAAAAGGCAGCCCCTGTTGCTCCGAAAATTGAAGAGTCGATAATCAAGGAAGAACCAACAAAAGAAGAGCCTAAACAGGAAATCAAGAAAAAGAAAATGCCTTCTTTCTTGTTATAAGAGAAAAAAGGATGTAAAACTTATGTTTTACATCCTTTTATTTTTATATATTGAGTAGCTCTGTAAGCCGAGTTCTGTATTAGACAGTTATCTATCTACGATGTGCATTTCTGCACACCTCCAGCCTCTTTTCGAGAATGTCGGGCCAACTTAATTCTCAGTCAGAGTTGCATCAGGTGGGGTTTACACGGCTACCCGATCTCCCGGGTACCGGTGAGCTCTTACCTCGCCTTTTCATCCTTACCGCAAAATGCGGCGGTACTTTTCTGTTGCACTTTCCTTAGAGTCGCCTCCACCGGGAGTTACCCGGCACCCTGCCCTATGATGCTCGGACTTTCCTCATCCGACAAAAATTGCCGTCCGCAACTGTCTGAGCTACTCAAACACTAGTCTAACATTTTAGTATCTTTATGTCAAGAAAATATATCAGCAAAAAGTATTTATAATCCTTTTATTTGCCTTGGATTTTACAAGCTCAAGATTTTCATCAGACAAAAATTCTATGAAAAAGTCCATAACAATTTTTTCAGTATCAAAATGACCTATATCGACAAGTTTCATTCCGTTCTCATAGGCTGAGCGTGCGACATTATATTTAATATCTCCTGTGATAACAAGGTCTACGCCGCTACCGACACACATACCTATTATATCTGCTCCGCCGCCTGTATTTACAACCACAGTTGATATCATATCTTTTTCATCACCCACAAACTTACATCCGTCAAGGTCAAGAGATGTTTTGCATTTTTCTAAAATTTGTCCAAGAGATACAGGGCTTTGCAATGTTGCTTTTCTTCCGTAGCCATGGATTTTTCCCTCGTACTCACAGACTGCATCTACGACTTCGGTATCTCCCAAATCGAGAATTTTTGCAAGATAATCATTAATTCCTCCGCGTGCCACGTCAAGGTTTGTATGTGCACTATAGAGGGCGATATCATTTTTTACAAGGATACGAAGAGTTCTCTGTTCAGGAGTATTTTCTGTTAAATGGTTTACAGGATAAAACATAAGAGGATGGTGAGACAAAATTAAGTCAACTCCCAAATCCACAGCCTCTTTTGCCACGAATTCGTCAACATCGCAGCAAAGGAGAATTTTTCTGATATCTTTATCCTTATCGCCTACCAGAAGCCCTACATTATCTCTCTCCATGGCAAAGTGCAAGGGGCACAGTTTTTCTATTTTCAGGGCAATATCTGAAAGTTTCATAACTTTTCAATCTCCTTTTTGTACAAATTTATATCCCGCAATACATCGTGGAGCTCCGACTCATTATATGATGATGATTTTTTCATACCTTCGGCAATATTATTTAAAATACGAAGTTTATATTCCAGATAATTGTTATACACCTCGGGAGAATTTTTTGAAATATTTTTTCCCACAACAATATCTTTTAAGGAATAGTCTATCTTCTCTTTTTTTACAGTAAGAATGTTATAGAACTTATTATCATCTCTGCACACATATTCTTCCACGACGGAAAAACCTTTATTATACAAAAATTCCCTTAGTTCTTTTACTGCGAGCATTGGCTGAAGAATGAGAAGTGTATCAGGAGATATTACATCATATCCCCTATCTATTATATCCATTATCAAAAGTCCGCCCATGCCGGCTATGACAATGACATTCGCCTCACCTTTTTTAAGATTTTCCAAACCGTTTGAAATTCTTGTGGTGATTTTACTCTCCAATCCGTATTTTTGAATATTTTTTTGTGCTGACAAGAGAGGCCCTTCATTTATATCCATAGCTATAGCTGATGTTGAAATATTATTTTTTACACAGAATATCGGAATATATCCATGGTCTGTACCAACATCTGCTATTATTGAATTTTCAGGAATAAGCCGTGCAATCAGCTCAAGTCTTTTACCTAAATTCAAGATGTTATCTCCCCAATTCAAATAAATTTGCAACTATGAGTTTATCTCCGCTTTATATGATATTACTTATAAAAAGACATATCATATATCGTGACACAATGTGGTCTATTATTGTGCACCCAAGAGCCAGAGGCATACTGAGTATCTACAAAATAAAGAGAATTCTCAACAACATTTACACCATTCAGTACACATTTTGCTGCAATAACGCTTTCTTTTGACGGTGTTCTGTTGATTTTGTCAGTATGTGCCGGCGGGAACTGAACTCCGTATTTTTTATCAAAAATAACATCTTTTATGCTATTGGGAAACTGTGATGATTTTACACGATTTATAACTGTTCCGGCAACCCCAAGCTTCACTTTAAAATGCTGATAACCGCTTTCAATATGAGTAATTTTTCCAAGATACAAAATATCTTCATAAGTGTATGACTTATCCTTATATGCATCTGCAATTTCAACATTCGGTGCAGTTATTTTGACAGTAAGATAAAAATCATCCCACTCTACAGTATAAGAAAGAGTTTCTGCCACGGCTCTTACAGGAATAAAAGTCAAATCCTTATAAACAACCGAGGGGTAATTTTTCTCATCTCCGTCTACGAGACAATAGTTTTTATCAGGATAAAACGAGAAGGTATGTCCGTCTTTAGTCATTGTTGCACAGGAGTCATCACTGTTCCAATCGATTATCCCGCCTACTGCATCTGAAAAAGCTCTTAGCGGAATATATGTAGTGCCATCTATCAGAATTGGTTTTTGTGTGCACTTTACAAAGCTACCATTTATATCTATATCAACAGGTATATTATAGCCACCATAGGAATCAACAGCATAAACAGCTGTTGTTGCAAACATTATTATAACAAAAATAACAGCAAGGGTCTTTTTAAACATAATTTCTCCTTAAAATAAATATTATAGGTTAACCTCTACTGAACCACGCGACTATCAGGTGGTTTTCTTTATACAAGAATACGGAGAGATAAAATCTCTCCGTTTATATCTTTACTGTTTCAACTTCTGCATCTATTAGTTTTTGCATAATGCTTTCATCAAGGTCTGTATCAGTTATAAGGCAATCTATTGTAGAAAATTCTGCAAGTTTTACAAAACCTATTCTTCCAACCTTGGTTTTATCACACAAATAATATTTTTTGGTGGAATTATTTATCATTCTTTGCTTTATTCCACATTCTTCCTCATTGCTTTCTAAAATACCACCCTCGGCAGTTATTCCTTTACTGGAGAAAAACATCTTATTTGCAAAATAATTAACCTCCAGGTTTTGCTCAGCAATATTGCCTACAAAGGACTGGTTCTTACTGACAACTCCCCCAACAGAAATAACCTTTACACCTTCAAAACCCGAAAGCTCGTTTAAAACCCTAATGGAATTTGTAATAACGGTAATATTTTTTAAGCCCTTTAATTCCTTAGCCATAAAGAAGGTAGTAGTAGATGCGTCAAGAAAAATTGTATCTCCGGAAGCAACTCTCTCAACAGCCGCTTTTGCCAAACGCTTTTTCGCCTCTACATTTGTGCTTTTTCTCTTTTCGAGACTAAGCTCGTATGTAGTCTCATCAATTGGAACAGCTCCTCCGTGAGTACGTCTTAAGTTTTCCTGCTTTTCAAGTTTCTCCAAATCACGTCTGATGGTCTCCTCTGTAACACCAAGCTCAAGACTTAGTTTACTTACAAGTACAGAACCATCACGACCCAGTGTTTCCATAATTCTCTTTTGACGCTCTAATGCAAACACGTCATCACCCCTTAATTACTTGATTATACGCACCCTCATGCCATTTTTAAGCCCAGCAGAGTTTGCATCATCTGTGTCAATGTGCATTTCCACATTAAAGTCGTCTCTTACTCTAACCTGAACACCATAAAATTTAGTTGGTTTTTCAGTATTTTCTATTTCTACATCAACATAATCATTATCATTTATGCCATGTGCTGCAGCATATTCGGGAGTCAAATGAATATGTCTGTTTGCAATAATTACACCCTCGTTAAGATACACGCTGCCTTTTGGGCCAACAACTACTATCTTTTCACTTCCTGCAATTTCGCCTGACGGTCTAACCGGAGGAGAAACCTTAAGAACAAAGGTATCTGTTCTGGAAATTTCTACCTGAGTATTTTTTCTGACCGGTCCGAGCACTCTTACATTTGTGATTGCGTTAAGAGATGGGCCAACCAGTGTAACCACTTCGTTGGATGCGAACTCACGACCCATAAGAGTCTTTTTCTTCGTAAGTTCATACCCTTTTCCAAATAATATATCCAAATGCTCTCTGGACAGGTGTATATGTCTCTGGGAAACACCTACTTTAATTTCATCGTTGCTTTCTTCAATCTGAGGCTGCATCTCGCTCATAATCTGAGCAATTGTTTCTCGAAGTTTATTCTCATCAATCATTATTAGACACCACCTTGCATCAGATTATACATCAAAAAATTTCATAATTTCATTATGAGGATTTGCTATCACAACGTCTCCGTATATTTTTCCTAAAACAGCCGCTGCGGGTTTTCCTGCTTCTACAGCTGCAGCCACGGCAGAAACTGAACCTGCAACAATAAATGTAACAAGTCGTCCACCCAGACGTTTTTCTGAATGTATGAGTCTTACATTAGCAGCCTTAAGCATTTTATCAAGGCCCTCTATGGCAGCGACAAGTCCATCTACCTCAAGAAGACCTATAGCAAATTTATTTTCAATCTCCGGCGTTTCTACATCAAGAAAACTTTTAGGAAGTTTTTTATTATATTTATCTTTATTGATATCAAGCTTATATGCCATTTTATCCACCTCACCGAGAGGATTAGCTATGACATGTGAAACGATATATTTATCAACAGATTTTGCATAAGCAACAGCAGCATCTATAGCTGACCTTACTGCTGATACATTACCCTCTATTTTAACCTGCATAATAAGCGGTACGGGAAATTTTCCAAAGGGTCTGTTTCTGTCAAATGCTATAACCTTGATATCTGCGGCTTTTGCAGCAACATCAGCTACGGATACTGCAGCTGTAAAGCCGTACACCTCTATCATTCCCAATGCTTTCATCGGTTTAACCATCCCTTTCTGTCAGAATCTTACGCTGCAGCTTTTATACGATATGGAAGCCCTCTGCAAGTACACATCTACGCTGTCTTGTAAATGATCTGGCACTTGTGAGTCCTTCTCCTGTAGGTCCTGCAATAGTAAATGTGGTATGTCCTTCTCCACCTGCACCGATACCAGCGTATGAAGGTGCATTTTTTACAAATATTGTGGTCTCTACTTCGCGGGCAAACTTTGTAAGTCTGTCAACATTTACTGAATGGATATGTGCAGAGTGTCTGCATCCGTGCTCTGCTTTAACTGCCATTTCAATTGCCTGGTCGATATTATTTACTCTGACAATAGGAAGAATAGGCATCATCATTTCAGTCTGAACAAATGGGTGCATTTCTTCAGCTTCGCAGATAATAAGTCTTGGGTCTGCTTCTATGCCGATTTCTTTAAGGAAGAGTCTTGCGTCTTTTCCAACCCATTTTTTATTTATAGAATATTTTCCGTCTTTATTAACAAGGCAGAATCCCATAATTCTATCTCTCTGTTCGCTATTTACAAGATAAGCTCCGTTTCTTGTCATGTGAGAAATGAGTTCATCTGTAACAGAATTGAATGCAAAACATTCTTTTTCTGCAATACAAGGAAGATTGTTATCAAAGCTTGCACCTGCAACAATATCCTTTGCAGCTTTTTCTATATTTGCAGTATCATCTACAATTACAGGTGGGTTACCTGCTCCTGCACCGATAGCTTTTTTGCCTGAAGAAAGAAGAGTTTTTACAACTCCCGGACCACCTGTTGCAACAAGCATTTTAACAGCAGGACATTTCATCATTTCATTTGAAGTATCCATTGTAGGCTGTTTTACAGAAACAACAAGATTTTCAGGTCCACCTGCTTCCAATATAGCACGGTTTACAAGGTCTACTGCATAGTTTGCAACCTTACAAGCATTCGGATGCGGGTTGAAAACAACTGCATTTCCACCTGCTATCATACCGATTGAGTTACAAATTACGGTTTCGGACGGATTGGTTGAAGGTGTAATACTTCCTATTACGCCAAATGGAGCCATTTCAACAAGTGTGAGTCCGTCATCGCCAGTTTTTACTCTTGGCTCGAGGTCTTCTGTACCAGGAGTTTTATTTGCAACGAGCTGATGTTTTATAATCTTATCTTCAACTCTGCCCATGCCTGTTTCTTCAACACCAAGCTTTGCCATAGTTTCAGCTTCAGCGAGTGTGAGTTTTCTGATATTTGATATCATTTTTTCTCTCTGCTCTACAGTATAGCTTCTATACTGCTTATATGCCTTCTGAACAGCCTCGAGAGCTTCTGTCATAGTGTCAAAAACACCCTTATATCCGGTATTTATTGATGTTCCAATATTACCGGAATCTATTGCCTTTATAACGCTTGCAACAAGCTGGCTTATATATTTTTCATCCATTTTAACACCTCATATAGTCAAGTTAATAGCTAGGTTTTAAAGAATTGTTTTCCACATTTTCATATCTGGATTTGCAATAACAGAGCTATCAAGGAACATTGATGTTTCCTTAATATCTTCTTTTACTCTGTCAACAGCAGCCTGTACAGATGCTACCTCTCCTGTAATAAGCAAATATGATTTCCCACACATTCCCTTTGCAATTCTAAGCTCTATAAGGTCTACCAAAGATGTTTTTGCAGCAAGGTCAGCAGCAACAATAATTGAAGCGGCTGAATATGTTTCAATAACGCCAAGTGCTCTTGGGTTTTCTACATCTGTTGTTCCATATATTGCAGGGAATATGGATTCGTGAGGATTGCCAAGTACAAAGCTATCCATAAGCTTACCAGGAAACTGGGTTTTGCTGGCATCAACTGCAGCTCTGACTGCACTTAAATCTCCACTGATTAATACGATATATTTACCTGGACATACAACTTCTGCTTCAATAAGCTCTACTTCGGCTGTTTTAACCATCAAATCAGCTGCCTGTATACCTGTTGCAACTGTTGTATATTCCACCATACCTATTGCTTTTGACATATGTAACTACTCTCCTATCTGCTTATTATAACATAGCTATCTGTAACGGAAGTAATCTTACCGGATACAGAAGCATGTATACACGCACCAAGATTTTCACCCGGTGTCCCTACTACATCGCCAACATTAACTTTATCTCCAACTTTTACAGTAGCACTGCAAGGGGCACCGATATGTTGTCTTAGCATAATTTTAACTTCTTTTGGATTAAGCTCGTCCTCGATAAAGTCTGCACCAACGTCATATTTGGTAAGACCGAGTCTTCCAAGAAGTCTATGCATAGGAACTCTCTTATAATCCCTGTCAGGCTCAACACCAGTAAACACCGGTTTCTCCGGTTTAACACCATTTTTTCTAAGCTCATCCTTTGCAATTCCAATGAGTGTTCTTGGTGACAAGTCTTGTGGACAAGCATAAAGCTCACAAAGACCGCACTGTGAACAGTACATAGAATTGAGAACAGCTTTTATATCAGAATCCATACCCTTGGACACAGCTCTCATAAAGAGGTGTGGCTGAATTGGATATCCGAGAACGTTTCTTGAACACAAATCTGTGCATGAACGACACTGGCAACAAGAACTCATAGCACGGGCTATGCTAATTTTTGCCTTTGTGCGTCTTTTTAAAACTACAGGGTGGTTCTTGGGAAGGACAAGGATAGCATTGCTTGTCTTGGTGACAACGGTATTTTCATCAGCAAGAAATCCTGTCATAACTCCACCATTTATGTATGCATAATCCTTGATGGTCTCACCGCCGGCAAGAGCAACAACGTCTTTGTACTTCATACCGAGGGGAACTTTAACCATAATAGGATTTTTTACCTCACCTGCAACAACCACATATTTGTGGGTAATTCCTTTACCTTCAGTGATGGCATAATATGCATTGAGCATAGTCTCAACATTAAACACGGTTACTCCCTCAGAAATAGGAAGATTTCCAGGTTTAACCACTCTGCCTGTTGTTTCATATATAGTCACAATCTCATCTCCTGCCGGATATATCTCCGGAAGAAGTGAAACTGTTGTTTTCTTAAATTCGGGTAAGTAATAGTTAACTGCATCAATAGCGTTTTTATAAACAGGCTTAACAGCAATTATTACTCTGTCTGCATCTACAGCTTCTCTTACAACTTCAAGAGCAGTAAGAATTTCCTTTGCAAATTTGGCAAGAAGCTGTCTGTGAAGATTGAACAAAGGTTCGCACTCTGCACAGTTGAGTATAATGGTATCTGCTCTTTTATCAAGCTTTGCATAAGATGGAAATCCAGCTCCACCTGCTCCTACAATACCTGATTCTTTGAGGATTTTAGTCAATGATGTCAATTCCATATTATCACTACTCCATTTCTTCTCCATCATCCACTATACCAACTATAGCAGCATCTATGGGTGCATTCTCACAACTGCCAATTCTGGCAGCACTACCCATTGCAACAAGAACTACTTCACCAATTCCTGCACCGATATTGTCAGTAGCAACAATTCTTGAATTTGCATATAACATTGAATCCAATGGCTCTACTATCATAAATTTGTTTCCTACAAGACTTTCGCATTTTCTTGTAGAAACAACTGAGCCAATAACCTTACCTATAATCATTTTGATTCATCCTTTCAACATCATAAATTAAAAGTTTTAGATGTTTATGTGATTATCCGTTGCCACGTATGTGGCAACGGATGAATATTTCAAGCTATAACTTGAGTGTAACCACACAAATTACTTAAGTGATGGAAGAATCTTTTCAACATCTGAATGAGGTCTTGGAATAACATGAACAGCGATGATTTCTCCAAGTTTCTCAGCAGTAGCACCACCTGCTTCTACAGCAGATTTAACAGCTCCTACATCACCTCTAACCATTACGCTTACGAGACCTGAACCAATTTTCTCTGTGCCTACGAGCTGTACGTTTGCAGCTTTGAGCATAGCGTCAGCAGCTTCAATTGCAGCTACCAAACCTCTTGTTTCGATCATTCCTAATGCTTCCTGTGCCATTTTCTTTTCCTCCTTATAAGTTTTCACCGGCTCCTCCACTGTTTTGGAAACAGTTTTTGCGGTGTTTGATTTTGTTGCTGTTGTTTTAGCAGCAGTTTTTTTTGCCGGGGCTTTTGCACCGGTTTTTGTTGTTTTTTTCTCTGCCATAATTAATTACCTTTTATTGAAAAAATTAGTCTAAAACAGGAATAATTTTTTCAACATCTGAATGGGGTCTTGGAATTACGTGTACAGCGATAAGCTCACCAAGTTTAGAAGCAGCTGAAGAACCAGCTTCTGTAGCAGCTTTAACAGCTCCAACATCTCCTCTAACCATTACACTTACGAGACCTGAACCAATCTTTTCTGTGCCTACGAGAGTAACCTCTGCAGATTTTACCATTGCATCGGCAGCTTCAATTGCAGCTACCAAACCTCTTGTTTCGATCATTCCTAATGCTTCCTGTGCCATTTTTAATTCCTCCTAAATTTTATAAAATATTTATTAATTACTTATTAATAATTGCTATCTTCAAGCCTTCCATCTTGATGTTGGTTTCGTGAGCCTCGTTTATCTGGTCAAGGCTATATCTGTGAGTAATGAGTTTTTCCATTGGCAAGCCAATGCCTTTTGCTCTCTTTAAGAAATCAAATGTTGTAGCATAATCTCTCAAAGTATATACCCATGAGCCAACTGTTGTGATTTCTTTTGAACATATATCAAAGTGTGGATTGATTGTAGCGTCTCCACCATTGATGAAGAAGCCAAGTTCACAAAGACCTCCGCCGCTTCTGATGAACTTGTAGATGTTTGCATGTGCTACAGGTGAACCTGTACACTGGAATGCAAAGTCTGCATAGTATCCGCCAAAGGCGTCTTTTACAGCACCTGAAAGTGCCTCGATACCCTGGTGGTTTTTAAAGTTTACAGATTTTGTTGCACCCATTTCGGCAGCAAATTTAAGTCTTGCATCTTCACCGTCTACAGCTACGATATTTTCAATACCCATAGTACGAAGAATTGCTATACAGATAAGACCGATAGGTCCGCATCCCTGAACAACGACTCTTGAGTTAAATCTCAAAATGCCTGTTGTTTTTGCTCTTTCTACTGCATGAATAAGAACTGCACATGGCTCAATAAGTATTCTTGAGTCAAGGTCAAGATCTGAAACATTGAAAACAGAAGAACCTTTTCTGATTACTATGTAGTCTGCGAACCATCCGTTAAGATGAATTTCATCGTCAGGAATAAGTCCGTATACATCGGCACCACCTACATTCTGTTTGTTAAGGTCAAACATTGTGATATCGGGATTGTCCCTAAATATCATACATGTTACTACCTTATCCCCTATATTAAGTGGTTTTCCGGCGCTGTCCTTTTTAACATTCTTACCCATTTTTACTATTTCGCCTGTGCCTTCGTGTCCGAGAACAACAGGTATAAGACCAAATGGGTCGCGTTTGTATTCATGTGCATCTGTACCACACACTCCGCAGCCTTCTACTTTTACAAGAATATCATCATCGCCAAGCTCGGGGATGGGGAATTCTTTTATCTCATAATTTTCGAGAGCTGTGAGCATAGCAACACGGCTTGTTTTTGGAACTTCGCCGCAGGATTTTGTAGCTGTCTGAGGTGCACTGCCCTGGTTCATGCC
>JAZUPR010000053.1:0-1873 GCA_045605285.1 Clostridia bacterium
TATCCCTCGCCTGCCGCCCTGACCTCTGTGTGAAAACAAATCATCTGTGTTGCAGCAAGTACACAAATCGCATACAGAAATATTTTCTTCTTTTACCCCTGCATCTATGAGAATATTTTTGTTTATATTTGCAAGGTCAAGATAGAATTTACTGTTTTCTTTTATAATACAATTTTCATACTGGAATTTTTCTTTAAAATCAAGATATAAATCCTCCGACACCTCATAGCAGTCTTTGCAGATACATGGTCCTATGGTAACCACAACATCTTTTGCATCTGTTCCGTATTCTACTGTCATAGCCTGAAGAGTCTTTTTGGAAAGTTCCGAATAAGTGCCTCTCCATCCGCAGTGAGCGTTTCCGATTGCCTTATTTTTAGTATCTGTAAAGGACACAGGCACACAATCTGCCGTGTGTATTACAAGAGGAAGATTTTTTTTATTTGTTATAAGGGCGTCTATGTTGTCATAGTCTCTCTCTTTAAGCACTCCCTTTCCTGCATGACTCCCGTCTGCAACCATTACATTACAAGAGTGAGTCTGCTTTGCAAGAACGAGTCTTTCAATATCAAAATCTGTTGCCGAGCAAAATATATGATAATTTTTTAAAACATTGTCCCATGAATCCTCTGTGGTCAATCCAAGGTTTAAAGAGGAGAAAGATTTTTCGGAGGATACACCTCCGTGCCTTGTAGACACAGCAGATGAAATGAAATCAATGTTGTCTAAAATCTTAAATGTCATATATGGCACACCGTTTTTTATGTGCATATTCATTACGCTTGAAGTTAATATGATAACCAGCTCCTTTAGTCTATATTATCATATATTATGCCCGGATTCAACCATTTATCAATCATCTGTCACAGACAGAAGCTTTCTTCCCAGCATCATCGTGGGAAGTATAATAAGTAAAACAGGTTTTATAAAACACCAGCTGATTAAAAGGTATAGATTTAATGAACTCATAAAAACAACTCCTTTTTCTTTGGTTTACAAGTTCATTATAACTTTAAGCATGTCCAAAAAAACGGACACAAAAAAGCAGACTGAAAAATCAGTCTGCTTTTAAAATTAAATTTTATTAAGCTGCTTTTTTCTTAGCTATTGCTTTTATAACAAAGAGTGTGAGGAGCATAAGAACTACAGACACAGGAATCATTATAACAGCACTTCTTACAAAACCTGCTATAGCGTAACATACAAATGATACTGCAGCTACTGTAAGAGCGTAAGGAAGCTGTGTTGTAACGTGGTTGAGGTGATTTGACTGAGCACCTGCTGATGACATAATTGTAGTATCAGAAATAGGTGAGCAGTGGTCACCGCAAACTGCACCTGCCATACAAGCAGAGATTGCAATAATTGTCATATTGCCGTTTTCAAATCCAAACACATTTATAACTATAGGAATAAGAATTCCGAATGTTCCCCATGATGTACCTGTGGAGAATGAAAGACCTACAGCTACAAGGAAGATAATTGCAGGGAGGAAATTGATAAATCCACTTGCTGAACCTTCAACAAGTGCTGCGATGCATTCTTTTGCACCGAGGCTGTCTGTCATGCCTTTAAGAGTCCATGCACAAGTAAGAATCATAATAGCAGGAATCATAGCCTTGAAACCATCAGGGATAGCTGCCATACAATCTTTGAAAGAAATAACCCTTCTTGCAACAAAGTACACTACAGAAAGTATAAGTGTTATAAATGAACCATAAACAAGACCTACAGATGCATCACTGTTTGAAAATGCAGTAATGATGTTTCTAAAGCCCTCTTCGCCCTCTGTGAAAAATCCGCCTGAGTAAATCATACCGATTACACAAGCAAAGATAAGGAATACAACAGGAAGTACAAGGTCTATAACCCT
>JAZUPR010000054.1:0-2622 GCA_045605285.1 Clostridia bacterium
GATTTCTCTTTTGGGTTTTATGGTCCCGTCGTCATATCCGCCGACAACACCCATTGAAACCATGGTTGCAAATCCGTCGAGAGAATAATCGGGAGCATCTTTTATATCCGAAAAATTAAGAGCTTGCGTGTCTAAGGTCTCGCCTATAATCCTTGTCAGCACCGTTACCGCCTCGGCTCTTGTAAGAGTTGCTTCTCCGTCAAAGATAACCTTTCCGTCGGGCATGGTCTTTCCGTTCATAAGACCTAAAGCATACATGGCTTTTACCTGTGCGAGTGCCCAGTCGGGAATGTCTTTCTCATCATCAAAAGGCAGAGAGAGCATATCGTAGTCCTCTTTCTGTGCCTTAAGGTAATTTGCAATCATTACGGAAAATTCATATCGGCTCACCTTTTTGTCAGGGAGAAAACTCAATGTTCCATCGCTGTTTTCCACTCCGTTTACTACTTTTTTGTCATAAATGTATGCAATCACATCTTTTCCCCAGTGATTCCCTGTATCATTGAAAGGTGAATCGAAGCCGCTTCCCTCTGTTGTATATGTGCACACACTTTTATAGCCCTTTGAATTTGTGATGGTAAGAACAACCTTGTTTTTAAATTCACCGTTTCGCAAAACTTCTACCACATTGTCTGAATATTTAAATTCCTGTCTTATTCCGTCTATGGTAACACTTATGTTTTCTTTTTCTACGCTTATTCCCTCAAGACTTTTAAGCTCTGCATAAATTTTGTTTCCTGTCTCGGAAAATTCTGCCTTGGTGCAGGCTGCATATTTGTCGCCCTTGACAGTAACAGGGATTGATACTGTTTTGTTGCCTGCAGTTACCTTTATGCTTCCCTCCGACGGAACTTCACTTACAGAAAACACGCCGTCAGGAGTAATACTACCTATCTCTCCCTCTGTTTCCCAGTAAAAAAGCTCTTTGTCTGCAACAAGGGGTTTGCTCCCTGCAAAAGACTCGGGAGAAAGCTTTATTGTCTCCCCGCCTGACGCATCAATTCTTTTTATCGTTTTTTCCGTTGTTGCATTTTTTATCACTATGTTGTCAGGACTTGAAAATACAGACACCTTTGTACTTCCGTAAAGCTCTCCACTTTTAGCTGTAACTTCCACTCTTCCGTTTCCTGAAAGAACTAGTGTTCCGTCACCCTCTATATAACTTCCCCCTGCCACAGAAAACCGTACATCACCCGAAAAGCTTACAGGGTGGTCGTTTGTGTCTGTTGCAGAAACTGAAAACTTTTCCCTTGTTCCCGAGAGATAGTTTTTTCCAAAGGGTTTTATGTGAAGTTTTGCAGGTATAGCAGACGGTTCTCTCTTGTTCATAAGAGCAAAAAATGTTGCCACTGCCCTTTCGGACCCGCCCGATGGCTTGTTGAGAAGTGTCGGCTCGGTGTCTCCCGGGTACACTCCCACAATGGCGGTAGAGCCTCCTCCGTCAAAGTTTATTGCATGGGCGCAACCCAGCTCTTTAAGTCTTTTTGCAAGGGTTTTAAGCCTTAATCCGTAGCTGTGGCCTGTCTGTCTTCCGTCTATGGTATAAAAAATTATGCTTCCGTCTTCTTTTATTCCAACTGCACTTCTTGGTGCGGCATCCTCGTCAATATCCATTATCTCATTGTCTTTTATGAGTCTTCCGCCAATGCTTCCCTGAATGTATGTGCAAAGAGGAAATCTTTCGTCGCCCTCAGATTTATTGGAAATGGTTATTTCGTCGCCAACATTTAAAAGCTTCATTTTGTCCATCTTTTGCGCGCCTATGGACTGATATACTGTAAGAACAATTTTTCCCTCGGGGATATTTACCTCACCGTCTGATTCGATAATCTCTTCCACCACGCCCGATATCACTGTGTCAAGCTTCATCTCATCAGACAAAGAGCCTATCACTACATTGTAGCTTTTGTCTTCGCACTTGGTGGTTGTGCTGTAGCGGTCTGTAAGAAGATATATAGAATATGGCTGTGGGAATTTATTGATGCAGTCAACATCTATCACATTTTCACCAACAGTAATCTGTGTGTTTATCTTAAATGAAGATATAAATCCCTCTCCCGACGGAAGAACACCGAATGAATCCTGAATGGAGTTGTCCTTTGAGGTGACTATTCCGTCTACCACCTGATGTCCCATAGGAACGCCTGTTTTAAATGAGAAAAAGTCGCTGTTCATAACCATTATGGGATAAAGCCCTTGGCTTTTTAGTTTTTTTGTCATAGAAGACACAGTGGATTTCCCGTGGATGTATGTATCATTAACCACCACAGGAACAACATTTTCATTTGGAGTGTATATATAGTAGTTTTCGCTTTGCTTACCCACGCCCGACTGGTCGCCTATATACTCGCTCTGTATATATTTTGTGCCCTCACACACCTCAATCTCTGCAAGAGAATAAAGCTCTGTGCCTATAACAGATGCCAGAGCTGTGGTTGTGATTAAAGATATGACAAGGGCTATTACAGTAATTTTTCTTAACTTCATATTTATTTATCCTTCCATAGTAACCATTATATTATTTTTATAATCCAATTATATCAAATCTTAAAAACCCTTTTCAATAATTAAAAAAAATTTTAATCAAATGTTAATATTTTTGACACGCCACCACCTTAAACC
>JAZUPR010000055.1:0-25836 GCA_045605285.1 Clostridia bacterium
TAGATTTTTCTGATTTAAAAGAAGGATATGTTGTTGGTATTTGTTGTGATAACTTTACAATATCAAATGGTGCCATTACATATAACTATAATAATGCAAAAACAATTAAGATATATGCATCCAGCAAGCAGGTATCAGGAAGAGTTGATGGACTTGAAGATGATAAAATAATTGTGGATGATATGGACTACAATGTGAGTGCAGGATACTTAGAGTTGGTAGCACAGAATAAATTGGATGCTCTTAAGCTCAACGACCAGGTAAATGCATACCTTGATATGTTTGGTAACATTGCATATTATGTTTTAGCTGATGGTAACGGCAGATTCAATTATGGATATCTTATAATGTATGATGCATCAAACGTTGATGCATTTACAAAAGAAAGCAAATTTAAAATCATGGATACAAAGGGCGATATAAAAATTTATGTATCTGATGAAAAGTTTGTTTTAGACGGTGAAAAGGTTCTTAGCGGTCAGGCACAGTATAGTGTGAACGGGTCCCCTATTGACCTTACAAATAGACAGGTTGTTAGATATTATGCTAAAGACGATGTACTTAAAGAGCTTGATACAAAAGTTGTAAGAGCTGGCGTAGAGAGTGTGCAGAACACATTGTCAGAAGACCATGCATTGTTTGACCCGCATGCACCATATGATGCTAATTCACCTGCATCAACAAATATAATAACCCGTGGTATAGTTGACAAAAAGGGTGCTATAACTAAAGATACAATATACTTTGTAGATTCAGCTCCTCTTGACGCAACCTTGCCAAGCGATGATGATTTCTGGGTAAGTCAGGTAGCGACACCTAACTCATTTACTGAGGATGACTATTACATAACCTGCTACGACATAAATGATGATATGAAAATCAACTGTTTTGTAAGATATTCACAATACGGCAAAACAGGCGCTGAAGAGGAGATTAACTCCTATAGCTATTCAGCACTTAACGGAATGATGGTTGAAAAAGTAACTGTGGCAATTAATGAAAAGGGTGACGAGGGATACAACCTTTACCTTGCAGGAAACAATGAATATAAAGTTTTGTTTGCACCAAAAGGCGGAGTTAAGATTTATGAGCCAAAGGCTGATACATCCATTAATGATGCCTTTGGAACTACTTATATTAAACTTAAAAAGATAAATAGCAATATTATCAATCAGGTTATAAAACCGGGTGATGTAATAAGAGTTGACGCAAATAAATATGGTGAAATCAACTATATTGAAAAAATATTTAACTTTACTGCACACAATGGTTCATATATAGTTGTTCCTGATAATGATAAAAAAGGTAAGGGTAATAATTATTGCTTCGCTAACCTTGAAAAAATAAGCGGTGACTATATAATTTACAGTGATGACACCAGAGATAATGACTTTATCTCTATGAAGATGTCAAAACAAACAGTAATTCCTGTGTACTATGTTAATAAGGATAAGGTTGAGATGGTACCTTTTGCAGACCTCCCGACCATTACAAGAGGTAAAGAAAAAGTAAAAATATACTTGAGATTCTACAAAGACGATTGTAGAGAGCATATGATCTATGTATATGATTAATATATGAAAGGAGGATGAATATGCAAAACGTTAGAAAAATTTTGTCACTTATGCTGAGCTTTGCTTTGGTTTTCTCAGCTCTTGTTTGTGTAAGTATACCTGTCAGTGCAGATTCTGTAATGACCGTTTTAACTGATGGTTTTGAAAACTCAACAAGCGCTAATATATTAACAGGAAGCTATTTCAGACGTTTCCCACGTGAAGACAAGGGCCAGTATAGTGATGTTTTTGCACATAAGAATGATGATGATACACTTGTATCTGATATTGAATTGTTTCGTCTTATTGAAGATGGCGACAACACAGTACTTGAAATGAGCCACAAAAAAGATGACGGTACAACATACTCCGGTTTCCTGGCTGTGAAGACAAAAAGCATTGCATATACCGATGGTTTGGTTGTAAAGTTTTCATATGATATAAAATTCAATTCTTTTGCAACAAGCGTACAGCAACAGCAGAACAGTGCTGATTTAAGATACTTCTGTATGGTAAGAGAGGATGTCGGTGGCTTCTCTCTTATGGAAACAGCAGATGGCGCTGAGGGAAGTGCCAATAAGCTTCAAAAATATAATGATTCATCATCCGCTGGTTTTTATCCAGAGGTAGACAAATGGTACAGAGTAATTGCTCAGGTGGATGAAAACGGAGACTTAACTTCTGTATTGGTTGATAAAGATACACAAGAAATTGTAATTTCAAACACAGTATCGGGAGCATACCAGGACGGAGACAAGGTTCAGTTTACTGCAGCAAAGCTTTTAGGTATGAAAAAAGCTACTCTTGAAGGCGAAACCAAGCTACAGTTGGATAATGCAGAGCTTATTTCATATGACCCTGCTGAGGTTGCTGCCAATGTAACCAATGGAACCTTTGAAACAGATGCGGTGGAGATAAAAAGAAATGAGACAATCAGCTTTAGCTTTGACCAGCCTGTTACAGGAAACTTAATCCTTAAAAAAGGAGACGAAACAGTTTCAGGTGTTACAACAGTACCTAACACAATGAAAGATAAGCTTACTCTTAATTACAGCGGATTGCTAGATAGAAACACCACATACACAGTATCATTTGAGGGTCTTACAAATAGCGGTGATCTTCCTTGCGAATATCCCGATGTTACATTTACCACAGAAGACCTTCACGTTTGGAATGATGTTGAAATAGACACACCAAGTGCTGACGGAACAAAAACAGCCATTACCTTTACTTTAGAGGATGCTTATGGCTACGAGGTTGTTTCAGGCGGTATGATGGCTATGCTTTACAGAGACAACAAGCTTATAGGCGTTGATATGGTTGTTTTGAATAATCAGAACATCACATCCGCTATAACAAAAAGCTTTAATTTCGGAGGTCAGCCACAGGCAGGAGATACTGTAAGACTTATGCTTGTGGATACTGCTGAGACTTTGGTACCTTTTGCAGTGGGTAGCCGTGTTATCGAATAAAAGTTTTATGGCAGTATAATAAAATGTTAATTTAATAATAAGGAGAGTCTGCATCATATTGCTAAAATTTGATGCAGACATAGCCTTTTTATCAATAAATTAATATAGAAGAGAGGAAAAGAAAAAATGCTAAAAAAATTTACAGCAATTCTTTTGAGTATCACTCTTTTGTTAACACTGTGTCCGTCATTTACGGGTGTGTTGGCAGCAACAAGCTATCAAACAGAGAATTTTGATGGTGCAGCTGCCGGAAATTATGCAGCATTTAACAGCTTAGGTCTTACAGGTACAATGCTCAGCACAGATAGCACAGAAGAGATTTTCAAAATTGTAGAGGGTGTGGGAGCAGACGGTGAAACCACAAAAATGCTCGAAATGAAAAGCCCTACAACTTCAAATGCAGTTCTTAAGTTCCCTGCATTTGACTATACTGTAGATGCAGGCGTGGATTATACATTCTCTTACAAATTCTGTTTGGAAGAGCTTCCTGCTGCAGCATCAGACTTTACTGCAGCGACAGGGACTTTTTTGGAGATGTTCAGAGCAAGTGCAGGATTCTATTTTAGTTCTGTTTCAACACTTGATACTGATAAATTAAAGATTTCAATTAGTGGTACAAAAGAATCCAGCACATCAGAGCTTTTAGAAAAGACATGGTATAAAGCCGAATACGCTATACAAGATGCTTCTAGCACAAGTGGTGGATATGTTACACGTTCCATATACAACATGGATGATGATAAGATGAATAGTAACTATCCTACAGCTTTAAGCAGACAGTATAAAAGCTCGAAAGAGTATAACGACATGTTCGTTTTAGACTTAAAACAGGCTGCTGCTGACGGAAACGGTTTTGTAGTCCGTATTGATGATGTTGAGTTCAGAAGCTTTAACCCAACAACAGATGGTGCTACAATCAGAAAATCAACTATTGCTAACGGAAGCTCTGTTTCAGCAGGTACTACAGAAGCAACAATTGTTTTCGACCAGGTATTAGATGCTGCATCAGTTAAGCTGACATCAGGCGGCACAGAGCTTACTGCTCCAACACTTACTTATGTTAGCAATACATTAAACACAGCTACATACACACTTTCAGGGCTTAATCTGGAAGAGGGTAAAGCTTACACATTAGATTTTTCTGGATGTACAAATGCAAGTGGCATTGCATCTTCAGAAACAATTTCATTTACCACACAGAGTGGTGCACCTATTATTACAGCAAACTCTTTGACAGAGGGTGCAGAGATTTCTCCAATAGCTGCTACAGCTACAGTAACCTTTGACCAGGTACTCTCAGGCGACTCTAAGGTAGTTGTTTACGAAGAGGGTGGAGAGAATCAGGAGTGTACTCTTACACTTACAAGCGGAACCACTTATACAGTAACTCTTCCTGACCTTGAGGATGGAAAAGATTACACATTAGACTTTACAGGTTGTAAAAATGCAGGTGGAGTTCCATGCTCAGCTACAGTTAACTTTACAACTAAGGTTGTAAGAATGGTTAAGCTTACAGATAATTTTGAAACAAACCTTATTGACGATACAAAAGCAGGCTATAAAGGATATAATACTTCAAACGATGCATCAAGTCCTTTGTATTCACAGAACCGTAATAAGGGTGGTGTCGGTGATATGAGTTCGCTTGTGCCGGGTTATAACGGCAATGCATTGCAGATTTCTACAGTAAAAGCTGATAACGATAGTGATGACATGTATATAAATGCTCTCAGAACAAATGCACAGCATACACCTGAAGTAAATCCTGCAAATGCAGAAGAATACGAACAGTTTGTATTAACCTATCGCTTGAACATAAAGAAAAAAGCGGATTTTGGCACAACACAGCATGTTACAACTAAGAATTTAACATATGATTTGACAGGAACATCAATTACATTCTACACAAATTCTACTCAGTCACAACCTGCTGCTTCTAAATGGACAGCAGCCATTGAAAACCTTGATGACGGTTCATTGGTAATTACAGCAAAAGCGGGAGAAAACAATGTTACTGCTCCTGTTGAAGAGGACCACTGGTACAATGTTGTTTGGTCAATTAACGGAAGAATACATAACTTCAACTTAATTGATGGCGAAACAGGCGAGCTTGTGTTCACATATGAAAAGGAGCTTGATATTCCTACAGGCGGACACATGTTCACTATATATAACGGAAACAGAACATTAAATTCTACTGCTAAGACAATTACAAATCAGAATCAGACAGTTTTGATTGACGACTTTACATTCTGGAAAATTAAACCTTGGATGAATGAGCAGAAGCTTACAGCTAATGTTTCAGGCGTGAACACAACATATATGATATTTAATCAGCCTGTAATAGCTACAAGAAACATGCTTGATGTTTACAAAGATGTAAATAAAGAAAACGTTGTACCTTCTGCTAAACCTCAGGTTACATATCCTGATTTCTGTGAGATGTCAGTAAGCTATAAAGGCTTAAGATATATGACAGACTATACAGTAGATTATTCAGCTATTTCCAGTGCAGGCGGAGCAGGCTTTGCTAGCAGTGAACTTGCTACTAAGACATATACCTTTACAACAGGAACAGACCCGCTTGGTCTTACCTTGATTGGTGATATAGAATATACAAGCTTAGAAAAAGACTCTGTAGTTACTGCTAATATGCAAAAAGACGAAGCAGGAACAGCAACTCTCATTTTAGCTTTCTATAAAGAAGGCAGTCTTTTGGGCGTAGCATTGAAAAACAACACAGCGTTTAGTGCTAATGTATCTACACCTGTTGAATTCGCATTGTCAAGTGATATGACAAATGCTGATGCCATTAAGGTGTTTGCTTGGGACTCACTTTCAACAATTACTCCTCTTATGACAGCATATGTTGATTAATAAGTGAGAAACAGTAAAAAATTATTAGTTTAATATTACAAAACAAGGGGGATGTAAATCACTTTTACATCCCCTTTTAAGAAAATAAAAAATGTAAATATACTGATTAATATAATGCTCTATGTATTATATTAATTAACATTCTATCAGGAAGGGGGTAATCAATTGAAAAAAATAATAGCTTTAGCGATGATATTTTTATTGATTTTCTCAGGTACATATACATACATTTTTGCCGCTGAGTCTTCATACAGATATACACCACCGTATGAGGAAGTTGACGGTGGAAGAGCAAAACAAAATATGCCTGAAATCTTTTCTTTTGAAACTGCAAAAAAAGAAAAGTTGTTTGATACAATACAATTTACCGATGCAGATTTTGAGAGCAGAGAACGGATAACATATACCAGCAATATGAAAGATTTATATATTCGTGATGAGCAGATACAGCTTGTTAAAGATGCTGTGTACGCAAAGCCTAGTTTGCCTACAGTATATTGGAATGCTGGAAGTAATAGCTCTATCCCAATGGGAACCTATGCCTTTGTCTTCAAATCAAAAATAGAACAGACTTCCGGAAGTGACGCAGGATGTGTACTTATAGCACAAAACAGTAAAGAGGAAAAAATTGCACAATCATATAAAACATATACTAAAGACCTTGGTGATGGATGGGTAGAAACTATTCGCATTATGTTTTTAGAACAAGAGGCTCAGAAAATTTTATTAAGGGCTTCTATACCTGCCGATGCCATAGGAACTTTTTGTTTTGATGATTTTGAGCTTTACCAAATAGCCGATGACCCGCTTGAAATGATTTTAAAACAGCCTAATTACAAGGGTCTCATATATGGTGACGGAGAGGCAGATATAGATTTAGACGTTACTATAGGAGAAAGAACCTCATATTATCCACTCGAAAGTATGAACCTGTCAGTTCAGTTGATTGACGAAAACGATAATGTTTACAGATATTCTTATGCCGAATCACTTTCTAATCTGATGAATTTTGTTTTTTCATCAGATGGACTTAGCGAAGGAGATTATTATCTGCAGGCTATACTGACTGACAAGGAAACAAATGAGGTTATATCAAAAAAAGAAAGAACAATAAGAAAACGAGCAGAGAGCTACAGACCTGATACATATTTAGATGAAAACGGCAGAATTATAAAGAATGGTGAAAAAACCTTTCTTAAACGTATGTATTCAGGAGACAGCTATTATCAGGAAGCTGCGCAAGCAGCAAAAACAGCAGGAATTGACACAATAACTCATTACAGTGCAGGATGGTGGTTGCCCAAAGAAGAGAACATTGACTCGTCTATAAAGTTAGCACTGGAATATATGCAGCAAAACGACTTAGAGATGCATATGGCTTTGTCAAACTATCAGTACAGCGAGTTAGGAGGGGTGGCTTCAAGTCTCATATCGAAACAAGAGGATATTCTTCCGCTTTTAACCAATATTGCAAATGACTATAAAGACAAAGAATATTTTGGAGGATACTATATTACTGACGAAAAAGACCCTCGGGTGCTTGGAGAGGAAATCAGATGGAATAATGAAATTCTTGCACAAGAAGACATTAACCACCCTACCTTTGGTGTTACGGATAAGGTATATGATTGCTACGGAATTTTTACAAAAATGGTAGATATTATAGGTGTTGACTGCTATCCTGTTAAAGGATTGGTAGATGCTAATGGAGCTCCTATTTATGATGACATTTCTGTGGCAGGAGATGATATTAGAGAAATAAAAAAGCTTACACCTAACAGACCTGTTTATTTAGCACTTCAGGGATTTTGTTGGACAGAAAGAGGCGACTTAAGAGGTCCAACTGAACAAGAGCTTCACAATATGGCATGGCAGGGAATATGCGAAGGCATAGACGGATTAGACTGGTTTATTTTTAGCCGAATGATGAAGGTTGAAGATGAAACCGAACGTCAGGAATGGTTTGCAAAACTTAATAACGTGTTTGCTGAAGTGGAAAATTACGAAAATGTAATTCTTTCTGATGAGCCTTCACCTACATACAGTGTATCAGGCGGGGGAGATTGGCTTAATATTTTAGTAAAGAGATATAATGGCAAAACGTATCTTTTTGCAGTTAATAACAGCTATGACTCTCATAGTGCGACTGTAGGGATATCAGGTTTAGCCCCGCAAAATCTTTCTTTCCAGCCCTTAGAGGCTAAAAAGATTGAGCTAGAGCAGGATGACTTTTTATCACCTGAAGCAGAGCTTAAGACTATTGGTTTCTCAAATGGCAATGAAACCTTTGAGGTGGCAGTAGAAGAAGGGGAGAATATCCTGTACGTTCATCAGAACAGCGGTGTTATTAATTATAATGCTAAAATCAGCAATGATGCAAAATTGTATATAGGAAGCAAGGAAATGCCTTTAAACGGAAAAATTACAGTTAAGGTTGCGGAAAAATTCACAGTAAGCGTTGTTGCTGAGAATGGAAAAGACCGCTATACAAAGACTTTCAGAGTTGTAAAAAGATAATTTCAAATTCAGAACGCAAAATTATAGTCTCAGGAGGTATTATTTAGTATGCTAAATAAAGTTTTAATGCCCAATTCAGTTATTTTATATTGGGATTTACCCGAAAATTACGAAAAAGGAAATACATATATTGTTTATACAAATGGTGAGGTTGTAGGGAAAACTGAAAAATGTCATTTTGAAGCAAAAAAACTATCTCCTGAGAGCGAATATAAGTTTAACGTCATAATGGAAAAAAATGGCGGAGAACAAACAGAAATTGGCGAAATAACAGCCAAAACTTTAAAAGAAAAACGAAAAATAGATATTTCAAAGGCTCCATATAATGCGGTTGGTGACGGAAAAACCTTAAATACCGAGAGTATACAAAGAGCCATTGACGATTGCACTAATAATGAGTGCGTATATATCCCGTCAGGAGATTTTATGACGGGAGCATTAAGACTTCATTCCGATATGGAAATATATCTTGAAAAGGATTCAATACTTCATGGCACTTGCGAGGTAGGAGATTATCTCCCCAAAATCAAAAGCAGGTTTGAAGGAATTGAAAATATGTCGTACAGCTCACTTTTAAATATCGGTGAGCTTGACAGAGAAAAAGGAATTACCTGCAAAAACGTAAGAATTTGCGGAGAGGGTACTGTTTGCAGCGGCGGCAGAACTTTAGCAGACAATGTGGTTGAGATAGAAAATGTTCTTATGAAAGAATATATTGAGTCCTTGGGCGAAAAGGCAAAAGAATGTGAAACAAGCAAGACTATACCCGGTAGGGTAAGACCAAGACTTATAAATGTGAGCTGTGCAGAAAATGTACTTATTTCAGGTGTTAAGTTAAAAGACGGTGCAAGCTGGAATGTTCACATGATTTATTCAAAAAACATTGTTACCTGCGGTTGCGAATTTGATTCTAGAAATGTGTGGAACGGTGATGGATGGGACCCCGATTCTTCATCAGATTGCACCTTGTTTAATTGTGAATTTTATACAGGCGATGATTGCGTGGCTATAAAATCCGGAAAAAATCCTGAGGGTAATGTCATTAACATTCCATGCGAAAACATCAGAGTTTTTGACTGCACAGCACATTGCGGACACGGAATTGCTATTGGAAGCGAAATGTCAGGCGGTGTAAAGAATGTTCGTATCTGGAATTGTAACCTTGAAAATGCAGGACACGGAATACATATTAAAGGCAGCAAAGACAGAGGCGGCTATATAAGAGACATTTCCATAAAGTATGTTTCGGCAGGCAGAATCCGTATTCGCCCCACAGGATGCAACAATGACGGAGAGGCGGCAGATACGATTCCTGACTTTTCCAATCTGACTTTTGAAAACATTAAGCTTACAGGACATTTTATGGCAAAGGGTGAAGTACGTGATTGTCCAGCCATTGAAATACGCGGGCTTGACGACAGCGGACAAACCATAAGAAATGTTAAGTTTAAAAATATAACTATATGTAATGAAAACAAAGCAGCAGAACATAATATTTTACTACAAAGCTGTGAGGGTATCAGCTTAGAAAATATTTGCTCTAAATAAAATTTAGGTAACATAGATATAAAAACTTTTGCTTGGTTTATGGAGCAGCAATATGAAAAAACTGAAATTAGGCATAATTGGTCTAGGCAGACGAGGAATAGCTGTATTAAGAGATGTTTTAACTGATATAGATAAAATTGAAATTACAGCACTTTGTGACCTTTATGATGACAGAATAGAGGAAGCATTAAATTTAATAAGTGACAAATGCGGATATAAACCGCAGTTTTGCACTAATAGCTATGAAGCGGTTATAGATTCAGACAATGTTGATGCAGTCCTTGCTTTGGTTGCATGGGATGAGCATGTGCCGGTTGCTGTTTATTCAATGAAAAAGAGAAAGCCCATAGGAGTTGAGGTGGGCGGAGCTTGCTCATTGGAGCAATGCTGGGAACTGGTAAAGACATATGAAGAAACCAAAACCCCTATTATGATGCTTGAAAACACGTGCTATGGCAGAAGAGAATTAATGCTTTATAAAATGGTTAAAGAAGGCATTTTCGGAACAGTTGTTCATTGTGACGGAGCATATGCACACGATTTAAGAAAACAGGTATCAGAGGGAACAAAAAACAGACACTACAGAATTTCAAACTACAAAAACAGAAATTGTGATAATTATCCGACTCACGAGTTGGGACCTATAGCACAACTACTTAATATAAACCGTGGCAACAGAATGGTATCACTTATTTCAGTAGCATCTAAAAGTGCAGGCATCAAAGAGTATATCATGAAAAATCATCCAGATGACGAAGAGCTTGTAAAAACAGAGTTTGTTCAGGGTGACATTATAACAACTGTTATAAAATGTGCTCATGGAGAAACAATAACACTTACTCTTGACACATCACTGCCTCGTTATTATACCCGCAATTATTGCATTCACGGTACAAAGGCACTCTATGATGAAAGAAATGATTCAATATTCTTTGACGGTGGGGAGACCAATCCTCATGGCTGGAGACCTAACTGGGGAAATGCAGAGCAATATCATGAGAGTTATGAGCATCCTATATGGCAGGAATATATAAAAGAAGGTGTCAAGGAGGCTCATGGAGGAAAAGACTGGCTTGTGTTTAATGACTTTATTGACTGTGTAATAAACAACAAGCCTATGTGGATAGATGTTTACGACATGGCAAGCTGGATGGCAATAACTCCGCTTACTGAGCAGTCTATTGCAACAGGGAAGATGGTTGAAATACCTGATTTTACTAATGGAAAATGGGTAATGGAAAGAAAATAAACTTTTGTGGTGATGAAATGATTTTAGATAACAGCAAATTAATAAATATAATAATTCCTGCTAAGAGTACAGCAAGGGAAATCTTTGCTGCAAATGAACTCAAAAAATATCTTAAAATGATATGCGATGCAGGAAGTAAAATAATAACCGATGAAAATTCAGTGTCGGGACAGAGTATTCTGATAGGCGGCCCTGAAAGAAATAAAATTACAGGTAAATATATAACAGAGACGGAATTTGACAAAATCGTTCCGGGACCTGAAGGTATATTTATAAAATCATATGAAGACTCAATTGTTTTGGCAGGAAGCTCAAAAAATATTAATGAGCTTGAAAGAGGCACAGTATATGCAGTATATGAGTTTTTAGAAAGATTTCTGGGTTGTTCTCTATCGGCATATATAAAAGACGGTGTGCAGGGCGGAGAATATGTTTCAAAGCAAGAGCATATTGAATTAAATGATATATTCTTTGCAAAATCCAAAGCCGATATTTCTTATCGTGCCGCAGTTGCACAGTATTCAGCGCACGGAACGGGAACATCTTATGAATTAGACAAGGCATTTTTGGACTGGCTTTCTAAGAACAGATACAATTATATTTATACATGGAACAGTGTGTATGAGCACTTTAAAGATAATGGAATGTTAGACGAGTGTATAAAGAGGGGTATTCTGTTTAAGGTTGGACATCATGATGCTATTGATACTCTTCTTCCGCAACGCGGAAACAAGTATTTTGCAGAGCATTATTTTGAAACGCGTCCTGATTTTTATAAGCTGACAGAGGACGGAGAGCGTTTTGAAATGATAAATCACTGGGGACAGATGGTTCTATGTTCACGAAATGAAGATATGATTGAACAGATATCTAAAAATCTCATTTTGTGGTTCTCATTAAATCCTCAGGTAAAAAGCTTTGCACTTTTAAATAAGGATGGTACAGCACCACAGTGCTGTTGTGATAAATGCAAGGGATACACAAAGGTTGAAAATTATGTATATATGATAAATGAGATTGCCAAAAGGCTGAAAAAAGAACATCCTGATGTAACACTTAATATGATGTCTTACACAGACCTTTGGAATCCGCCTGAAACTATCAAGCTGGAAAGCAATGTATCCGTAACAGAGGCAACATGGCATATTTCAGGATTAAGGACAATAGGAAAACCCGATGGCTCATGTCTTTCTGACACGTTCTTTGAGGAGAACCTCTTAAAATGGAAGAATATTGGTGCATCGGTTACATATTATGATTATTTTATGGGAGTATATCCCGGCAGACAACGCTATATTCCTATGGCTGACGAGATGCAGGCGATGTGCAAAAGATTTATTGACAAGGGTATTGACGGAACAGAAACGCAAATAGAAGTATATAACCTCTGGAATAATATTTTTAACTTCTATACTTATGGAAGAACTGCTTATGATACCGAAAAGACTCTTGATGACAATCTTGAAATGTTTTGCAGAATCTTTGGCAATGGCGGAAAATTTATAGCTGAAAACATTCGTTACGCCGAGAGTGTATTGGATGGCCAGAGTGAAATAATGCGTGCAGGAATCTATCTTATGAATAATATTGACAAAGATAGAATGTATGAGGGCTTTAATAAAGCCTTAGATGCTGCAGAATCAGAGGCGACCCGCAACAATGTTCGCTTGATGCGAATGGCTTTCCGTTATTCTGATTTGGAATGCAGAGAAAAGTATGAGAATGATGAAAGCGGCTACAAGGCGTTAAAGCATTACGACATACAAGAGCGAGGCGAGCTTTTGTATATGCAAAGAAATTTTGACAGCTATGTAAGCAGGGGCGGTTATGGCATTATGATTCCTGTTGAGGGAGAAGATAATGGCTTTACACCTGATATCTGGTATATGTTTGAATAAAATTGTTCTTTAGAAATTTTGTATGTTAATTAGGCAACTAACAAAGGAGGTCATATAAGTGCAGGCAAATACAATACGCGATTTGATTGAAAAAAGACAAGACGAGCTTTATGAACTACTTAGCAGTCTGGTGAAAATCAATTCCGAAGGCACTACTGTTGGAGGAAATGAAGAGGAGTGTGCAAGATACATACAATCTCTTTGCAACGATTTAGGCTTGGAGACAGACTTATTTTCACCGCTTGAGCTGGAAAACTTCAAAGAACATCCGGATTATCTTCCGGGCAGAGGTCTTGAAAATCGTTATAATATGGTTGCTAAGTGGAAAGGTGAATCAGATACCAATGAGCTGATGCTTATGGCACATACAGATACGGTTGTAATAGGAGACCTCAAAAATTGGGAGTTTGAACCTCTTTGCGGTGAAATAAAAGACGGAAAGGTATTCGGCAGGGGAGCTTGTGACGACAAATATGCTCTTGCCACAGCACTTTTTATCATCAAGCTTTTAAAAGAGCAGGGCTTTAAACCAAAAGCTAATCTTTTATTTGCAGCATATTCCGATGAAGAGTGCGGCGGCTCACATGGTGCTCTTTCAGCTGTTTTAAAATACCCCTCTAACCGCATTGTGAATATGGATGGCAAGGAAGGGCAGATTTGGCACTGCTGTTCAGGCGGAGGAGAGATAAAATACGTTTATCACACCGAACAAACTGTAGACAGTGCAAGAACCACAGCTTTGGCGATACCCGTAATACTTGATGTGTTAGATTCTTTTGCCAAAAAACGCCACGATGAGCTTGAGGCAAACAGATTTTATACAGGAACAATTATCCCCGGCACTTCCATGAGATATATGGGAGTAAAGGCAGGAGATAACGGAATGGATTTGGGCATTGGAGAGGTACATTTCCAGTTCTACACCGTTAGGACAAAAGAAGAAATATATGGCGAATTTGCAGAGCTTGAGAAAATCCTTAAAGAGCGTTTAGAACCTCTTGGAATAATCGGCGATGGTTTCAAGCCTCACACAAGATTTTTCCATCACGTTTTCTGCGAGCCTGATACAGAGGAAATAAAAGATATGCTTGAATCATCAAGAGAAGCAACAGGTAAAGAGCCTATGGTTTGCGGGTCTTGTCTTTCAGATTTATCAGTTATTCTAAAATACGGAAGCAGTAAAGCTTTTGGTTTTGGTGCAGGCAGAGAGTTCAGTAAAAAAGGCGGAGCACATCAGCCAAATGAATTTATGGAATGTGATAAGCTTTTAGATTATGCTAAGACTATTGCAACATATGTTGTAAAGGTTCTTGGGTAATTGTAAATAAGTCAATTTATAAACATAATTAATAATATAAATTAATTGCAAAAGGAGAGTAAGACAATGAAAAAGTTAAAAGTAGGTATAATCGGTTTGGGAAACAGAGGAAGATCTGTAACAAGAGATGTTTTGGTGGATGTAGAAAACATTGAAATTACAGCACTTTGCGACCTCTATGATGACAGAATTGAGGAAGTGGCTGAAATCATAAATGAAAAATGCGGTTACAAGCCAGCACTTTTCACAAATGACTATAAGGAAGTTGTTGATTCAGACAATGTAGAAGCAGTCCTTGTTATAGCTGCATGGGAAATGCATATTCCAATGGCTATATATTCAATGAAGAAGAATAAGCCTGTAGGAGTTGAGGTTGCAGGTGCATATTCAATTGACCAGTGTTGGGAATTAGTAAAAACCTATGAAGAAACCAAGACACCTATTATGATGCTTGAAAACGCTTGCTACGGCAGACGTGAGCTCATGCTTAACAGAATGGTAAAAGAAGGATTATTTGGAACAGTTGTACATTGTGATGGTGCATACGGCCACGATTTGAGAAGAGAAGTATCAAACGGAATTATAAAAAGACATTACCGTCTCCGTAATTACCAGAACAGAAATTGTGAGAACTATCCTACACACGAGCTTGGTCCGATAGCGCAGTTGCTTGACATTAACCATGGTAACAGAATGATATCACTCGTATCAGTAGCATCAAAAAGCGCAGGACTCCATGAATATATTATGAAAAACCATGCTGATGATGAAAATCTTGTAAATATGCAATTTGCTCAGGGTGATATAATCACAACCATTATCAAATGTGCTCACGGAGAGACAATAACTCTTACACTCGACACATCACTTCCAAGATATTATACACGTAACTACACTATTCATGGTACAAAAGCACTTTACGACGAAAGAAATGACTCTATATTCTTTGACGGAGGAGAAACAAATCCTCATGCTTGGAAGCCAAACTGGGGAAATGCAGAGCAGTATGAAGAGCAGTACGACCATCCTATCTGGAAGAAATATATTAAAGAAGGTCTTAAAGGCGGCCACGGCGGAAAGGATTGGCTCGTATATACCGACTTTATTGACCGTGTTTTAGAAAACAAGCCTATGTGGATAGATGTATATGATATGGCTACATGGATGGCTATAACTCCACTTAGCGAAAGATCTATTGCTACAGGCAGCCAGATGGTTGAAATCCCTGATTTCACAAACGGTAAATGGGTGCTCGAATAAAACCGAATATTATGACTATGAAGTGTCTTTCATGGGGATTTCAGCTTACAAATTAATACAATAGCAGAAATTAGAAAGGCATATGGAGGCCGCGGCGAAAATAAAAGAGTCCATTTCCTAAAAGGGAGAAGAAATACGATTTTTGCCGCGGCCTTATTGCAGAATAAACATCTGGAAATAATGGTGCAAAAACAGTGCGTTGAATGCAGCAGGGCAAAAGCAATTACGTATAGTGGATTATATAGCAGAATTTTTGCAGGAGAAATAAAATGAAAAAGGCGGTTGTAATTGGCGGATATGGACATATAGGTTCATATGTTGTACCAAAACTTGTTGATAATGGATATGATGTAACTGTTGTATCAAGAGGCAACAGGAAACCATATAATTATGAATTACCTATATGGGATAAGGTTAAAAGTGTTGTTTGTGACAGAAAGCAAATGTCTGCAGAAGGTAAGTTTGGTAATATGATTGCACAAATGAAACCGGATTTAATTTTTGATGCGGTGTGCTTTACCAAAGAGCATATTGAGGAGCTTTGCACAGCCATTGTAGAGGACACAAAGCTTTCGTCCAAGACAAAACTGATAGCGATAGGTTCTATTTGGGTATATGGTCATAAAATATATTCACCGGTTACAGAGGAACATCCGCGTAATGCCTACTGTAATTACGGGAAAGGCAAATCAGATATAGAGAATTATCTTCATAGCTTATCTGAAAGCGGAAGATTGAATACAACAATTTTACATCCGGGGCATATATCGGGTGATGGCTGGTATCCTATCAATCCGCAGGGCAATGTCAATCCAAGTGTATATTCAGATATCATATCCGGAAAAGAAATACTACTTCCGGATGACGGAAATGCTACTCTCCATCATGTACATTCAGAGGATATTGCAGACCTTACCATGGCGGTTTTGGAAAAACCTGACGTATCATGCGGGGAGGCCTTTAATGCAACAGCAAAGTATGCTGTAACGTTGCGTGGCTTTGCGAAGGAGTTATACAAACATTTTGGACACAAACCCAATATTTCATATTTGCCTTTTAAAGAATTTGAAAAGAAAATTGATGAATCTGATGCCGGTGTAACTTATAGCCACATACACAGAAGCCCTAATTGCAGTATGGAGAAAGCAGAAAAATTACTTGGCTTTGTTCCAAGACATTCTATATTGGATACAGTTATTTCGGCATTGAATTATAAAATTTCTAAGGGCGATTTGTAATTGTATACAAATATATTAAAATTATGACAGAAAAAAACATTATAAGGGAGTGATTTTAATGGATTTTGAAATAATAGACTTTCATATGCATCCTTTTACGGAAAATTTGGACAACATGTGCCAACATAAAGATTATTTCAATATGACTACCGATGAAATTGAAACAACATTGAGGGGTGTAGGAATAAGCAAAATTTGCGGTTCTGTACTTGAAAGGGTTAAAGAAGGGCCGAAAAACACCTGGGAAATGGTAAAAAGATGTAATGAAAAGGCATTAAAGCTCAGAGATTATTTTAATGGCTTTTACATTCCGGGTTTTCAGGTACATCCCGAATTTATTGAGGAATCAATACAGGAAATATTATTCATGAAATCTCAAGGTGTAAACTTAATGGGAGAGATTGTGCCACGTGAAAATGGATGGACTGACTATTCAAGACCTGAATTTTCCGAAATCCTAGATGTTGCAGGAAAAAATAATATAATAGTAAGTCTTCATTCCTGGGAGCCTGATGCTATGGATAAAATGGTGGAAAATCATAAGGATGTAGTGTTTGTTATGGCTCACCCGGGAAAGTATGATATGATAATGCGCCATATAGCTCGTATGCAAAAACACGAGAATTGTTATTTGGACCTTTCGGGAACAGGAATTTTCAGATATGGTGTAACGAGAAGATTAATAGACATGGTGGGTGTTGACAGAATACTTTTTGGAACGGACTACCCTTCATGTAATCCGGGAATGTTTGTAGGCGGTATTTTGTTCGACAATTTACTTAAGGATAGCGAAAAGGAAAAGATATTTTCATTAAATGCAAAAAGATTACTAAACTTGAAATAGAAGAGATTAGTAATGCCATTATAAATGGCGAAAATTAATTATAAGTAAAGACAATGCACTATGCTTACAGAAAATTGTTGAATTAGTATAAAAATAGCATAGATGAAAAATTTATTAAGGTGTATGGAGGAATGCGTCATGATAAAAACAAAGGAACAATTAACCATAAATACAGAAAATAATAAAGAGGGCGAGGTTAAGCTTTTTCTTTCAAATCTTGCTGAGTTTGAAGATAAAAACCCAAAACTTCGTACCTTTGCCTTAGCAGAGCTTAAACCCGGTGAAGAGGTTGAGTACCACATACACACAGGAGAGTGTGAAAGCTATTATATAATTTCCGGCAAGGGTGTTTACAATGATAATGGTAAAACAATAGAGGTTCTGCCGGGAACCGTTACTTTTACACCATCCGGAAGCGGTCATGGTATAAAAAATGAAGGCGAAGAAATGCTTACTTTTATTGCTCTGATATTGCTCGATTAATTTCAGATTTTTTGTTGTGTTCTAAAGTGTGAAAAATTTTTTAATAATTATTCACACTTAATAAATGGTTTGGGTTATTCACCCTTACCCCGCAGTGCGGACATCTTTCCGAGTGCAGATTATATGACATAGCCTTTGGTGCAATGTGCATCGGGGTATATGGAAAGCTTTAGAAAAGGAGCAAAAAAATGAAAACAACCAAAAGCGTTAAAAACTTTTTGATTATGAGTTTGGGATGTATTTTCCTTTCTTTTGGGGTATATTTTTTTAAAATACCAAATGGTTTTGCAACAGGAGGCGTAACAGGAATAGGTACCATTTTGGGCAAAATTTCGCCTTTGACACCTGCTGTTTGGATATGGATTTTAAATATTGGGCTTCTTATATTGGGCTTTATATTTCTCGGAAAGCAAAACGGAGTTAAAACTGTTTATTGCAGCATGTTATATTCGGCTATTACATATGGACTGGAAGTGGTTTTTCCGATTTCTGAACCGCTCACAAACCAGCCTTTTATGGAGCTTGTTTATGCCATGCTGCTTACATCGGTAGGTTCTGCTATGATTTTCAACAGTGATGCTTCATCCGGGGGAACAGATATAGCGGCGTTGCTTTTAAAAAAGTTTACAGATATTGATGTCGGCAAGGCTTTAATGGCAGTTGATTTCATTGTTGCAGCAAGTGCATTTGTTGTCTTTGATGTACAAGTAGGATTGTTTTCGTTGTTGGGATTATTTGCAAAAGCATTTATTGACGACAGCGTAATAGAAAGCTTACACACTTGTAAATATTTTGTTGTAATTACTTCCAAAAGGGATGAAATATCAGAATTTATTATAAAAACACTTCATCACGGTGTTACTGTTAATTATGTTGTGGGAGAATTTACAAAAGAAGAAAAGACAATGATTCACACAGTCTGCAAAAGAGCAGAAGCCATAAAGCTCAGAAATAAAATTAAAGAAATTGACCCTCACTCCTTTGTTATTATAACTACCAGCAGTGAAATTATAGGCAGAGGATTCAGAACGGTTTAAAGCAAAAATCTTTAAAATTAAAATTATATTATAAACAAAGCAAAAGTGGTCTTATTTTTAGACTGTCTTTTGCTTTTTTATTTTAAGTAAAACTTCATTTTTATTGTATACTGTTCTCATAATAATACAAACATCGCCTGATTTGTTTCACATGATTCATACAAGTAGGGTATTCTTCTCTTTAAATATGAGATACTATTTAAAGAGGTGAGTATATGGAATCTATATGGAACAACATTGAAAAACCAAGATTTGGTTCTCTTCAGGGGGACATAAAAACCGATGTTTTGATTATCGGCGGGGGAATGTGCGGCATTTTATGTGCATATATGCTCAAAAACGCAGGAGTGGACTGTGTTCTGGCAGAGGCCGACAAGATTTGTGCAGGGGTTACAAACGGAACAACTGCAAAAATTACATTTCAACACGGTCTTATATATGACAAAATAATAAAGAAATATGGAGTTGAAAAAGCTAAGCTTTATTATAAAAGTCAAAAGCACGCCTTTGACAGATTGTCAGAAATGGCATCACGCATAGATGATGATTTTGAAATTTGCGACTCGCTTGTATATTCGATGGACGACAGACAAGCAATAGAGAGCGAGGCAGAGGCATTAGAAAAAATCGGGTGTAAGGCTGAGTTTTGTGAAAACACGGAATTGCCCTTTGATATAGCCGGTGCAGTAAAAATAGAAAATCAGGCAAATTTTCATCCGCTAAAATTTGCATATAACATTGCCAAAGATTTAAAAATATATGAAAATACCAAGATTCTTGGACTAAAATCAGGCACAGCAATTACCAATAACGGCAGAATTTTTGCAAAAAAGATTGTTGTTGCAACACATTTTCCTTTTATTAATAAGCATGGAGGATATTTTATCAAAATGTATCAGCACAGGTCTTATGTCCTTGCACTGAAAAATGCAACAAATATTAAGGATATGTATGTTGACGAAAAAATGGACGGGCTTTCGTTCAGAAGTTGCGGGGAATTATTGCTCCTTGGCGGCGGAAGTCACCGTACAGGCTCTCCTGGCGGAAACTGGGAAGAGCTTAAGAAATTTTCAAAGAAATATTATCCCGATTCACAGGAGGTCGGCAGATGGGCAACTCAGGATTGTATGTCACTTGACTCTATTCCGTATATTGGAAAATATTCAAAATCAACATCCGATTTATATGTGGCAACGGGATTTAATAAATGGGGAATGACATCGTCAATGGTTTCGGCAATTCTTCTTAAAGATATGATATGCGAAAAAAAGAGTGAATATGAGGATGTTTACTCTCCGTCAAGAGACATATTCCATCCACAGCTTGCAGTAAATATATTTGAATCTTTTAAAGGATTGATGAGCTTATCCGCACCAAGATGTCCTCATCTTGGATGTGCACTGAAATATAACAGGCAGGAGCATTCCTGGGATTGTCCCTGTCACGGTTCAAGGTTTGAAGAAAATGGAAAGCTTATAAACAACCCTGCTACAGACGACAAGAAAATGTAAAAAATATTAGCTATTTAATATTTTTCTGTTTTAAAACATTATGCTAATAAGGTTTTTTATAGTGGGAAGAATATTATAAATGATTGGAGCATATATAATAGCCGGCAGATAATCTGCAACCTTTATTTTTGTAACGCCCATCATATTTGTGCCCAGCATTACAATCAAAAGGGAACCTGCACAGGTCATTTCGTTAATTGCACCTGTACTCAAAAACGGTGCTATAAGGCTTGACACAAGAACAAGTCCTCCCTGAATTATCAGAACAGATATCGAAGCGAGAAGTACTCCGAATCCAAGAGAAGATGCCAGCATCATTGACGAAACCAGATCAAGAGTAGCCTTGGTATAAAGTATAGAGTTGTCACCTGAAACTCCTGCCTGTATGGAGCCTGTAACAGTCATTGAGCCTATACAGAAAAGCAGTGTGGCAGTAACAAGCCCTTGTGCTATTGACACAGAACCTTTGTTTTTGTTGAACTTTAACTCTACCTTTTCTCCAAGGCTGTTTATTGCTTTGTCAATTCCAATGAGAGTTCCGGTGATTGCACCCAAAACTATTGATGCTATAAGAATAAGAACATTTTCACCATCAAGACTTCCTGTTATACCTATGTATGCCACACAGGTCCCAAGACCTGTCATAACCGATTTGTTTATCCTGTCGGGAATACCTTTTTTAAACAGCATACCCAGAAGAGAACCTATAATAACTGTGATTACATTGACTGCTACTCCTAACATAACTACCTCCAAAAAAAGTATGCATGTATTGTACCACAAAATGGCACATTAGTCAATGCAACCAAGGGTTTGCAAAATACAATTATTTTAAAAAATTAACATTATAATTTTGGAAAAATATTAAAAAATGCAACTTGCGGTTGCAAAAAATACATATTAAAGTTTATTGTTTTATATTAAATAACTTGATATTATTAATATGATAGAGTATATTAGATATATAAGGTTTTTTTCAGAAAGGCGGTTGAAAAAATGACTATTGGAGAGAAAATAGCAAAACTACGTTTGGCTGCAAACATTTCTCAGGAGCAACTTGCAGAAAAAATTTCTGTGTCAAGGCAGTCAGTTTCTAAGTGGGAGATGGATCAGGCTCTTCCACAGATTGATAAAATCCTGCTTCTGTGCGACCTGTTTAATGTGTCTGCAGACGAACTTTTGCATGATAAAATTCAGATAAACTGTGGCAGTAATGATGAACCACGTAAAAACAAATATTTTGGTACAGACGGATTCCGCGGTGAAGCGAATGTTGACCTTACCTCTATGCAGGCGTATAGAGTGGGAAGATTCCTCGGCTGGTACTATTCCTCGGCTCTTTCCGGATGTACTAAAGCCGGATACCGTCCGAAAATAGTAATTGGAAAAGACACACGCCGCTCAAGCTATATGCTCGAATATTCCATCGTTGCAGGTATTACCGCATCGGGAGCAGACGCATATATGCTCCATGTAACCACAACTCCTAGCGTTTCTTATGTTACCCGTCAGGATGATTTTGATTGCGGTATTATGATAACTGCATCCCATAATCCGTTTTATGATAACGGAATAAAGGTTATAAACAGATATGGAGAAAAGCTTGACGACGATACCACCGCTCTCATAGAAGCATATATTGACGGTGATTTGAAGCCACTTGGCATTGCAGGAAGTGACCTTCCTCTTGCTCACAAAGAGAAAATAGGTTGTATTGTGGACTACGTGTCCGGAAGAAACAGATATGTGGGATATCTTATTTCTCTTGCGTCAAATTCATATAAAAATTTAAAAATAGGTCTTGACTGTGCCAACGGTGCATCCTGGATGATTGCAAATGCTCTCTTTGGAGCTCTTGGGGCTCAGACCACAATTATTGGTGCAGAGCCTGACGGACTCAATGTAAATACTGATTGCGGCTCTACCCATATAGAAAGACTTTGCAAGCTTGTAAGGGAAAACCACCTTGATGTAGGCTTTGCCTTTGACGGTGACTGCGACAGATGTATTGCTGTAGATGAAAACGGAAACATCATTGACGGAGACGCCATTATGTATATTCTCGGCAAACGCTTAAAATCCAAAGGTATGCTTAATAACGACACTGTTGTTGCTACAGTTATGTCAAACTCGGGATTTGTAAATAGCCTTGAAAAAGAAGGCATGAAGTGTGTAGCTACTGCAGTAGGAGACAGGTTTGTGTATGAATGTATGCAGGAAAATGACTATAGCCTCGGCGGCGAACAATCGGGTCATATAATCATTAAAAAATATGCCACAACAGGAGATGGACTTTTAACTGCGATTATGCTCACAGAGGAAATATGCGATTCAAAATCAACTCTTTCTAAACTTGCGGAGCCAGTAAAGCTTTACCCTCAGTACACCAGAAATATAAGAGTTAAAGACAAAGCGGCAACTCTGGGAGATGAAGAGGTAAAGAAATCTCTGGAATATGTAGAGGGACTTATAGGCGGAAAAGGAAGAGCACTACTTCGCCAGAGCGGAACAGAACCTGTTATCCGTATTATGATTGAAAGTGAAAGTATGGATAGCTGCACAAAGTTTGCAGATATTATAGCAGAAAAGATTCTTGAAAGGGGTCACGGGGTTGAATAAACTTGTTAAAACCAAAGAACTTTTTGATTGCAATACTCCATATCTGTGTGAACTGTTTGAGTCTTCGGAATATCCGTGGGAAATGCTCCCGAAAATAAAAGATTATATAAAATCGCTTATAAATAAGGGCTTGCCGGGATACACAGAGATTTCAGAGGGCGTATATGTTGGAGAAAATGTAAAAATATATCCTAATGTTATAATAGAGGCTCCTGCAATTATTGGCTCGGGAACGCAGATTCGCCCCGGAGCATTTTTAAGAGGCTCTGTTATTACAGGGGAAAACTGTGTAATAGGAAATTCATCAGAGCTTAAAAATTGTGTGTTGCTTGACAACGTTCAGGTTCCTCATTATAATTATGTAGGGGATTCTGTCCTTGGAAACTATTCACATATGGGAGCAGGGTCAATCTGCTCAAATTTGAAATCCGACGGAAAGAGCGTTGTTATACATGGTGACAGAGAATATGAAACGGGACTTCGAAAAATCGGCGGTATTCTTGCAGACCATGCAGACATCGGATGCGGATGTGTTGTAAATCCGGGAACGGTAATAGGTAAGAACACATCTGTGTATCCGCTTACAGCACTTAGAGGCGTAATTCCGGGAGGATGCATTGTCAAGAGTATGGACAATATAGTAAAAAGGAAATAATAAGGAGAGAACAGGAATGAAATTTATCACAGTAGATTCTTACGAAAGCTTAAGTAAAAAAGCAGCCAATATTATAGCTGCACAGGTAATTGCAAAACCAAATTGTGTTCTGGGACTTGCAACAGGTTCTTCACCCGTTGGCACATATAAAAAACTTGCAGAATACTGCAAGGCAGGAGATGTAGACTTTTCTTCTGTTACATCTGTAAATCTTGACGAGTATGTAGGGCTTGACGGCAGCAACGACCAGAGCTACAGATATTTTATGAACGAAAATCTCTTTAAAAATATCAATATAGACATAAACAAGACCCATGTTCCAAACGGTTGTGTTTCTGACCTTAAGGCAGAGGGAGAAAGATATGACAGTCTTATAAATGACCTTGGCGGAATAGACCTTCAGCTTTTAGGTATAGGTCTTGACGGACACATCGGTTTTAATGAGCCTGAGGATAAATTTACAAAAGAGACTCACGCGGTAAAGCTTGACGAGTCAACAATAGAGGCAAATGCAAGATTTTTTGAGTCTATTGATGATGTTCCCCGTGAGGCAATAACAATGGGTATGGGTGCTATAATGAATGCAAAAAAAGTTCTTCTTATAGCAAACGGAAAGAACAAAAAGGAAATTCTCCAAAAAGCATTTTTCGGTCCTATCACACCTTTTGTTCCTGCATCCATTCTTCAGCTCCATCCTGATCTTACAGTTATATACAGCGAAAACTGATTGGTTTAATATTTTAAAAACAGAAAAACCCCTTAATCACCTGTATAGGTGTTTGAGGGGTTTTGTTGTACACATTTTGTTGACATTGATTAGCAATATGTGATAGAATAAGCACAGGTAATTTGTATAAATTATGGATATAGAAAACAGAAAAATTTATGAAAATATACAAAATAGATTTTCCTATTATGAACTTGGTCAGAAGTGAAAATTAATCTGACAAATATACACAGGGGGGTATTTAAAGCGTGATTAAAGTATTGTTTGTTATAGATAACCTGGGCTACGGAGGGGCGCAAAAAATGCTTACATTTGTAGCAAACAACCTGGATCGTTCCATATATCAGGTGGCGATACTCAATCAGAATGCCGGAGCTGGCATTGCCCGACCTGTAAATAGCGACATTGAATTTTATGATCACCCGAGATTTACTAAAAGAGGTGTCAGAAGAATTCAGGAAGTATCTGAGCTCATAAAAGTTATTTTAAAAATCAAACCGGATGTAATAGTTTCATTTTTGAATATGCCTAATTTTATTTCTACTCTTGCCGGATGGATGACCGGAATCCCAGTTATTATCTCCGAGCGTGGTGACCCTTGGCAGAATATGAGTAAGACAGATGAGTTTATGCGTAATTTTGAGAAAAGGGCAGCGGGAGCGGTTTTTCAGACCGATGGAGCAAGGAAATGTTATCCTGAAAAGCTCAGACAAAAAGGAGAAATTATCCCAAACCCTGTGGTTCCATATAGTGGTGAAGGAGAATTTAAATACAGAGATAAAATTACAGAAATTGCATTTGTAGGACGCTTTGAAAATTGCCAGAAAAGGCAGGATATAGCTGTCAGAGCAATTTCTGAAATTTGTAAAAAATATCCTGATGTAAAATTAAATTTTTACGGTAGCGGACCTGATGAAGATAATATCAAAAAAAGCGTCGAAGAACTTGGTATTCATTCCAATGTGATATTTCACGGAAAGGTTTCTTCGCCTGAGGCTGAGCTTTTAAAAAATGATATTTATCTCATTAC
>JAZUPR010000056.1:0-4743 GCA_045605285.1 Clostridia bacterium
CTTGAGCTTTCATCAATGGGCATAAGAGTAGACGAAGAAACACTTCTTAAACAGCTCAAAATCCGTGGCAAAGAAGACCACGCGTCAATGCCTTTCCAAAAAGCTCTTTTAAATCACGAGCTTCCTTACACCATCGGCGGAGGCATAGGTCAGTCAAGAATGTGTATGTTCTTTTTGCACAAAGCCCATGTTGGCGAAGTGCAGTCATCCGTATGGTCTGAAGAGATGATAAGAATATGCGATGAAAACGGAATAAATCTTTTGTAAGAGTAAAAGCTGAACGATATTTCGTTCAGCTTTCTTAAAAAGGAAATTTTGTGGATTACAGATTTATTGTTATGATTTTATGGTTGTCTTGCTATATCTAGAAGGCTTTGAATTGAGTATCTGCTGGCACCTGGATTTGACTTGCTGGATAAGGTGTCGACAAGTCTTACAAGAGTATTGAGCTTGTCTATTTCGTCCATGTCTTTCCAGCGAGCAGTTTCTGCATCAAATTTTCCTTTGGAAAAATCATAGTCCTGTTGCCACTGATAGTCGCGTATTGAATCTCTTTGCTTTTCGTAAGCTCTTTCAGCTTCATAGCGGACATCTTCTTTGATGTCATTTTCAATATCACGCATTGTTTTGTAGTCCATTTCTGTGTCAAATTCATAGTCTGACATATCGTCTCTGTATCTCTTGTAGGCTCTGTCTTCGGCGCTTGCCAGAAGGTCTAAATCGTTTCTCATTTCGTTGCCCTCTGATATGTATTTTGAATATGCACTCTTGTATAAATCCATGGCTTTTTCAGCAAGTTGGGTTTTGTAATAAGCCTCTGCCTGATTTGCCGCAGTTACAGCATTGGTACTTGCAATACCGCCTGTACGTGCGGCATTTTCTGAAAGAGCTCTCTCGTAGGCGGTTTCGCCAAAGTCTTCATATACCTTTTTGTAAAGAATATACATAGGGTCGCTTTCGGGGTTGTAGGAAAATTCTTTTCTGTTTTTTATCTTGTTGTAAAGGTCGTCAATTTCGTCTGAATATTTGTTTGAATATTCAGGCTTTTTTCTTTTGGTTGAGCCTATTGTGTAGTACGCACTTCCGTCGTCTCCGCCTGTGTAGCCCCCGTGTTGCTTTCTTATGCTGTTTGCATAAGCATTTGCTTTTGCCATGCCCACAGAATCATTTGAACTTTTTGCTTTTTCATAGCTTCTTTTTGCAGAAATAATTCCTGAAAGAGCATCATAGCTTAAGTTTTTGTCAAAATCTGATATGTTTAGGTCTTTGTTGTTGAGCAAAAGTACTTCTTTTTTCATTTTATTTCCTCCTTTTATGTATTTAAAAATTCGTTTGCAATAAAATATTCCCTGCACATTTCCATTAGGGTAAAATCTCCCTTTCCCTCAAAAATTACCTTTAGTTTGTTGCATTTTATGATGGGAAGATTTAATACCGATGTACCCTCAGTTGCTTTGTTCCACCTCACGTCAACGGATTTTTTCTGAAAATTTCCGTCGCAGACCGTTGTGACAGTAAAGTGAGCATCTTTTCCTAAATTGTATCTTACAAGTAGTCTTCCGTATCCTTTTGTACTGAAGGTATCCTCGTCAAAATCAAGCGAAAACTTCCATTTGATGTCTTCTTTTCCCTCGTTGTCCGATATAGTGTAAATTTCTGCCTTGCACAAGGCATGGAGCTTGTTTTCAAAGAAAAAGAACTGACCTTTATTCTCGCCGATTGCCTCGGTGTGCCAGATGTTTGTTTTCGGATAATAAACATAGAGAAAATGTAGGTTGTCTTTTATAACGGAGAGATAGTAGTTTGTCCCGTCCGTGCCTGCACCAAGAACCTTCAGTTTTCCGACATCTGTTTTTTGAGATATAAGAGTCGGTCTTGAGCCGTCGTAAGCATATATTCCGTCAATTCCCATGTAGTATAGCACACCGTTTATCATGGCTATGGTCTTGTGAGCACCCTTTGCCACACCGTTACAGTCAAGGGTTGAGAGAGTAAAATTTGCAGGCTCAGTTCCGTATATTTTGTGGATGCAGTTTTCTTTAAATGCAAGGATTGTTCCTCCAAACGGTGTAATGGCGGTAAAGTCTCCGCCTGTGTCAACATCGGTGGAAAAACACGCAGATGGAAGAGTGCCGAAAGCATCCGAAGAAAAATCGTCCCAGCATCCGCAGTCGCCAAGACGCGAGCAACGAATATTGTTTCCCTTTACTCCCCACACTCTGTTGTTCAGGGTGCACATGTAGTCTATATCAGGCATTTTTCTTTCTATTGTAAGACTATAGATTACAACGGTGGTGTAGCCTTCCCTGTCTATAACATTTTCGCCGAATTCAAGACCTGTTATTTCTGAAACAGTTCCCGAGGCAAGTTTGTGTGAGGTCTTTTTTACAGACTTTATTTTCACGTCCACTCCCTTTTTCATTTTCGCTATGTAGGCGTAGTATTTGCTGTCATAGTAATCAGAACCAGGCTGGAGATTGAATGTTATGTGAACCATGTCACCTGCTTTTAAATTTTCAAAAGTCATAAGATACGAGGTGTAGTCATTGGGACTGTAGGTGTTTGACACTATACCTGTGCATGTGAGATTTCCTATATATGTGGGAAAGTTTATCATCATGTTTGATTTGCAGTCTTCCTCTGCCTTTTTAAAGGCGGTGTTGTTATCCTGATATTTGGTGTATGGAATTTTTTCTGCTTTGTTTTCCGAGGGGGTATACACAATTTTGTCAGGCATAACAAGAAGTGAGTCCGAAAGGTGAGCACATGTTCTTTCTTTGCCTTTGTGCTCTTCATCCTCTGGAAGCTCCAAGGTCTTTTCCCCGTATGTAATGGAATGTATATCGGGTGAAGCCTCCTTGTAGCCTGTATAATAGATTTCGTTTTTTGAATTTATACAGGTCACATCGGTTTTTGTTTCGGATAATTTATTTCTTTTTTCTCTCACGCTCAGGCAGGGGTAGTCTTTTGCAGACATATTTATGCTCTCGATAAGCTCATTGTTGTTTTTTGACAGATTTAAATTTATTCCCGAAAAAGATGATATGGTTTTTTGCTTTTTGGAAATATTGCTTGTCATATATGGGAGAGAGTTCATTCTTATCACCTTCTTTCCGTTATGATTTTTGTGTTTTTTGCGGGCATATTTTCTCTTCTGAATTTTTTCTGCCAGTTTTTTAATATCTCGTTAAACAGGGCAGTGTTGTTGTTATACATAACCACGTCGCAGTTTGCCATGTCTATCATAGACATAAGGTAGTACACATAGATATCTGTCCACTGTGCATCAAGTGTAAGAGTTGCATTTTCGTCATTTAAAAACAGCATATCCGTTTCTTCGTTGGTATAAAGGTTTTTAAATTCGCGTATCTGCATCTCGAGAGAGTACACCCAGTCTCTTTTTTGTGATTGGGAAAAAACATTCGGTTTCAGGGAATCCACCTTTGTAATCACATCTGCAAGGGTTGTCATCATATCTCACCTCCTTCCAGCATCTGCTTAATTACAGTAAGCTGATTTTCTATATAGGTGAGGCGAGATTCTGTTTCAATTCGCACATCTTCCACATAAGCGAGTAGCTTTTTAAGGTCTTTTGACGAGCCTTCGTCAAAGTTTGGAATGATTAAATTCTGCATTGTTTCTCACCTCCTTTGGAAACACACTTTTATTATATTTATTTCTGTGTAAAATTTCGCGTACTCTTTGGGTTGATTTAAAATGCGTTTTGATGTAAAATATATACATAAAAACTTTTTAGGAGAAAAATTATGGAAAAAATTATAAAATCTGATAAAATTACCGTGGCAATAGACACTTTCGGTGCACAGCTTAAAAGTGTAAAGGATACAAACGAGACAGAATTTATGTGGGATGGCGACCCGAATGTCTGGGGGAGCACAGCACCCGTACTCTTCCCTATATGCGGAAGCTTAAAGGGCGATAAATACACCCATGACGGAAAGGAATTTTCCATGCTTCAGCATGGCTTGGCAAAAAGGAATGAGTTTTCTGTAGAAAACCATACCGACAATGAGATTACTTTTCTTTTGGTATCAGACGAAAAAACAAAAGAGCAGTATCCTTTTGACTTTGAATTCCGCGTTATTTTCAAAGCCTTCGGCAACACTCTTTCAATGGAATATAATGTGAAAAACACAGGAAATGAGACTATGTATTTTTCTCTCGGCGGACACGAGGGCTATGCTACTCCCGAGGGAATTGATGAATATGAATTGATTTTTGACAGAAAGGTTACTCTTGATTCGTATGACCTCCAAGGCCCCTTAGCCGATTATACATATCAGAATATGCTGGAGAACAGCGACACTTTCCCGCTTACCGATGATTACTTTGTGGTAGACACACTTGTGTTTTTAAATATCGCGTCCAAGGTATGCACCCTTTCTCACAAAAACGGAGGGAGAAAAATCACTCTTGATTATTCAGATTTTGACAATCTTATGATTTGGCATGTGCCGGGCGGAAAATACATTTGCCTTGAGCCATGGAACGGTATGCCCGACAGAGTGGACTCTGACGGAATACTCAAAAACAAAGAAGGCATAATTCCTATGGAATCGGGCAAAACATATTCTGCGGTGCATAAGGTAACATTTGTTAATGAATAATGAATAGTGAATAATGAATAATTATGGGGGAACTCTGCATCTTGCAGAGTTCTTTTGTTTTATAGCCTATAATTTATAAATGCAAAAACAAAAAAGCCTTCCCCTTGAGGGGAAG
>JAZUPR010000057.1:0-6286 GCA_045605285.1 Clostridia bacterium
AGCTCCTTTGTGATATGGGTGAAAAACCTTTCAGAAGCAAGCAGATTTTTGCATGGTTGCATAAAGGGGTAGAGTCTTTTGATGAGATGACAGATATATCAAAATCCTTGAGAGATAAACTTGCGCAGGTATCTTATATAAGTGTTGCAACACCCTTGCAGGTTCTTCAGTCAAAAATAGACGGAACAAAGAAATTTTTGTTCGAGCTATCTGACAAAAATGTTGTTGAAAGCGTGGTTATGTACTACAAACACGGAATAACAATTTGTATTTCGTGTCAGGTTGGATGTGCAATGGGATGTAAGTTCTGTGCCTCAACCATTGGAGGCAAGGTACGAAATCTTAGTGCCGGAGAAATACTCGATCAGGTTATTTTTGCACAAAAACATATTGGCGAAAGAATTTCAAATATTGTTATGATGGGTATTGGAGAGCCAATGGATAATTTTGACAATGTAGTAAAGTTCTTAAAAAATGTTAATGATGAAAATGGAATTAACATAGGATACAGACATATATCTGTATCAACCTGTGGCATTGTTCCAAAAATAAGTGAATTCTCTAAACTGAATTTTCCTGTTACACTGTCAATTTCACTTCATGCGGTAAATGACGATGTCCGAAGTTCTATAATGCCTGTAAACAAAAAATATTCCATTTCAGAGCTATTAGAAGTTTGCAGAGAATATATTAAAGAAAATCATAGACGAATAAGCTTTGAATATGCTATAATCAGAGATGTAAATGATAGTGAGGAACATGCTCATAAACTTGCAGATATTATATCGGATATGTTGTGCCATGTAAATCTTATTCCGGTAAACAATGTGGAAGAAAATGATTTTAAAAAGCCGGATAAGGAAAAAATAAGGCAGTTTGTAAACACTCTTGAAAAAAGAGGAATTAATGCAACTGTCCGCAGAGAATTGGGAAGCGACATCAGTGCTTCTTGTGGACAATTGAGACGTGCTCATATTAAGGAGGGATAGGTAATGATAATAGCTCAGGGAACAGATATTGGAAATGTCAGAGCAGTAAATGAAGATTCATACGGAGTATATAAGCATGACGATAACTGTTTTTGTGCAGTTGTTGCCGACGGAATGGGTGGTCACAAGGGTGGTCAGACAGCGAGTAAGCTGGCTGTGACAACCATTATAGATTATGTATCAGAAAATCTTCAAAAATGCGTTGACAATCCTGAACTTTCAAATGAGATATTAACAGAATCAATATGCAAGGCAAATGAAAAAATACATATACAAGCTCTCAGTAATGATGAACTGTATGGAATGGGAACTACCGTTGTATGTGTAATTTGTGTTGGCGGTATGGCATACGTTGCCAATGTAGGAGACAGTAGACTATATAAGATAGACTCTGCCATTACACAAATTACAAAAGACCATTCTTTTGTACAGGACCTTTTGGATGAAGGCATCATTACGTATGAAGAGGCAAAGGAACATCCAAATAAAAATGTTATAACAAGAGCAGTTGGAACAGAGCTTAACATTGAAATAGATTTGTTTGAGTTCAAAACAGATTTATCAACAAAAATTCTTCTTTGTACAGACGGACTTACAAACTTTGTTTCAGACGAAACCATAGAAAATTTACTTTTGAATTATACACCTTGGGAAGCTAATGACGAACTTATTAAATGCGCAAATATAAATGGTGGCAAAGACAATATAACTGTTGTTAATATAGATTTTAACGAGGTGACAAAATGATAGGAATAGTACTTGGAAACCGATACGAAATTCTTGAAGAAATTGGCAAGGGCGGAATGGCTCATGTATATAAAGCAAAATGTAATCTTTTAAACAGACCTGTTGCAATAAAGGTTCTTCGTCAGGACCTTGAGGAAGACAGAGAGTTTTTAAAAAGATTTAATACGGAGGCACAGTCTGCTGCAAGTCTTGTTCATCCCAATATAGTTTCTATTTTTGATTTTGGATATGATCAGGGATATCACTATATAGTTATGGAGCTTATAGAGGGAATTACCCTTAAGCAATACATACAGGAAAATGCGCCTTTCTCTGTTAAAGATGCATTATCTGTAGCATATCAGATATGTGATGCGCTTTCTGCCGCACATGAAAAAAATATTGTTCACAGAGACATTAAGCCTCACAACATTATGATAACTCCTGACCACAGAGTTAAGGTTACAGATTTTGGTATTGCCCGTGTATCTTCAGGGTCAACTATGACAGCTGACACCAATATTCTTGGCTCTGTTCATTATATTTCTCCCGAACAGGCAAGGGGCGGTCATGTAGACGGTAAAACAGATTTATATTCATTGGGCATTGTTATATATGAAATGCTTACAGGAAGAATACCTTTTGAAAGTGATTCTCCTGTTGCTATTGCCATGAAGCATATTCAGGAAACGCCTGTTTCACCAAGAGAGTACAACCCTGAAATTTCACCGTCTGTTGAAAATCTTATATTAAAATCATTGTCAAAAAACATATCCGACAGATATCAGAATGCAAATGATATGAAAAAAGATATTATGCGTCTTGTTGATAATCCTGATGCAGAGGTTGGTACAAAAGTATCATCTGATGATGTGGATGCTGATGATACAATGATTATATCAAAAGCCGAAATTCTCAAAGCAGAAGAGAAAATGGGTCAGAGATCACAAAATACAACAATAAAAAAAGACAATTCTTCATCCAATGAAAACAAAAAAATACTTATATCTGCAATATTAACCGCGTTTATAATAGTAGGCAGTATATCTATGTTTGCCGCATATATCCTGTTTCCTGAAGCAGCAATATTTAATATATTCCAGTCAGAGCAGGTTATGGTGCCTGAATTTATCAATATGAGTCTTGACGAAGCAAAGGAACTTGCAGAAACTGAAAATATTGAAATAGAAGTAAAAGACGAAGTGGAAGACTCATCTGTGGCAGAGGGAGTTATATTGGAACAATCTCCAAATGCAAGAAAAAAGGTTAAACCGGGTACTGTAGTTTATGTTACAGTAAGTGTCGGAGCGGAAAAAATTGTTATAGATGATTTTAAATCTTCAAAATTTGATATAGCAGAGGCAGTTCTGGAAGACCTTGGATTTTTTGTGGATGTAACTTATGAAAACAGCGATGATATCCCTGAAAATTATGTTATAAGACAAAATCCGCCATCAGGTCAAAAGGCTGCAAAGGGTTCAACTGTAACTTTAGTTGTCAGCAAAGGTCCTGAGGAAACAGAAGTGGTTGTTCCGCGATTTGTAGGAAAGACCTACGAACAGGCTAAAAAAGATATTGAAAATGCTTCACTTGCACTTGGCGAAGTGTCCTATGAAGAGTCTGTAATTGATAAAGGACTTGTTATAAGACAAAATGTTACAGGCGGAGAAACTGTAAATAAGGGTACATCAATCAATCTTGTGGTAAGCCTTGGAAACGGCGATAAAACTGAAGTGGGCAACCATGGAACAAGTCAGAATAATAATATGGTTGAAAAAACACTTGTATCTAAAATTAATTCTGATAAAGAAGAAGTTATCGTAAAAGTGCTTGAAGACGGAAACAAGATTTATGAGGGATTGTTTAATCCTAAATCAGGTTCTGATTTTTCTCTCAAGGTTTCAGGCACAGGTCAGAAGAATTATGAAGTATATGTTGATGGTGAAATTGTAAACACCTATACAATCAGCTTTAATGAATAATCGGAGGATTAATTTGACTAGTCGAAATGGATTGATATTAAAAGGTATCGGCGGATTTTATTATGTCTTGCTCTCTGATGAAAATATTGTTATAGAGTGTAAGGCAAGAGGAAAATTCCGCAATGAATCCTTGAAGCCACATTGTGGTGACAATGTTAAAATAGAAATTGAAGAGAATGGAACAACAGGCACTATAACAGAAATAATGGACAGAAAAAATTCATTTATAAGGCCACCTGTTGCCAATGTGGATGTTATAGTTATAGTTGTATCCTGCAAAAATCCTAAACCTGATTATGCATTTGTTGACAAGATGCTTGCTGTGTGCAGCGTTAATAATGTAGAATCTGTAATATGTCTTACAAAAACTGATTTAGTATCAGATGATGAAATATCAGAATTTGAAAGGATATATAAAAATATCGGGGTAGATGTTATAAGGGTGTGCAATATTTCTCCTGATGACCCGGGGATTGAAAAAATAAAACAGATATTGGGAGAAAAAACAGTTGCATTTGCAGGATTTTCGGGTGTTGGAAAATCATCGCTCTTTAACAATATTCTGGGTATTACTCACATGAAAACGGGCGAGGTCAGCAAAAAAATTGGTCGCGGATGTCATACAACCCGCCATGTGGAGCTTGTGGAATATAAAAATGGCTATCTGGTAGATACCCCTGGATTTGGCTCTCTGGATTTACCTGATATTGAGTCGGATGAACTTAAAAATTGCTTTGCGGAATTTTTGCCATACGAGGAAAACTGCAGATTTTCTGATTGTATGCATCTTGGCACTAAATGGTGCGGTATTTATGATGCGGTATGTCAAGGGAAGATAAGCGAAAGCAGATATAACAACTATAAGAATTTTTACAAAATACTTAAAGATAAAAAGGAGTGGTAAGATTGTTTATTCTTGCACCTAGTATTCTTTCAGCAGATTTTGCCAATATGGAAAGAGATTTAAAAGCTATAGATAAGGGTGGAGCACAGTATGTTCATGTGGATGTTATGGACGGCCATTTTGTGCCCAATATTACCTTTGGTCCTGATATGGTGCGCAAATACAGAAAATGCACAGACAGGGTTTTTGATGTTCACCTTATGATAAGCGACCCTGAAAAATTTATTGTTCCTTTTATCGAAGCAGGAGCAGATATTATAAATGTGCATTATGAAAGCAATATGAATTTTGACAATGTTTATAATATAGTAAAAGAACATTCTAAAAAAATTGCCATGACTATAAACCCTGAAACTCCACCTGAGGTATTAAAACCATATCTTTCAAGGCTTGACATGGTTTTGGTTATGAGTGTTCATCCTGGTTATGGCGGTCAGAAATTTATAGAGTCTAGCGTTGATAAGGTAAGAAAAATCAGACTGTGGGCACCTGACATCGACATAGAAATAGACGGCGGAATAAACCTTGATAATTTAAAATCAGTAATTGATGCCGGTGCAAATATAATAGTTGCGGGTTCTGCTGTTTATAACTGTGATGATGTAGAAAAAAGATGTGCAGAATTTTTTGAAAGAGGTAATGAGGCTTGAAAAGAGCAGTAATTATATCAAATGGTTCGTTTGATGATTATAAATACATAAAGGCACAAATTAGAGATGATGATTTTATTATTTGTGCTGATGGTGCTGCACATCATCTTAAAAATATGAATATATCACCAGATGTATGGATAGGAGATTTTGATTCCTGCAAAATGTCTGAAGATGAATTTTTAGAGTTTTCAAAAGATTCGCATGTAGTGCGCCTCAATCCTGTAAAAGATTCTACAGATACAGAGTGTGCCTGTGATTATGCTCTTGAAAAAGGCTTTAAATCAATAGTTATTTTTGGTGCATTGGGTTCAAGACTTGACCATACATTAGCAAATACATTTTTGCTTTTTAAACTTGATAATTTAGGTGTAGATGCAAAAATAGTCAATGAAAAAAATATTATCTACCTTGCAAAAGATGAAAATCTTATATATCCAGGAGATTTTGAAAATGTATCTTTAATTCCTGTTTGCAAAAAAATTGAGGGTGTTACAATTGAGGGGATGTATTATGATATTGTAGATGCGGATATTCCAAGGGGTTCATCTCTTGGAGTCAGCAATAAGTTAATATCAGATGTTGGAAAGATATCAATTAAAAAAGGAAAGGCTTTGATTATACTTTCAAAGGACTAAGATAAATGAAAGAAAAAATTTATACCATACCAATTAACGAGGCATTTGATACTAATTGCGAATGTGCAGTATGTGAATTTGAAAAAAAAGAAGAGCTTTCAAGAATTGAATATGCTCTCGGTGCAAGTATGATGGAGCCTGACGAAAGAATATTTACAAACAAAATGGGTTTTTGTCAGAGACATTCATCAATGATGCTTGGCACTGATAACAAATTAAGTCTCGCTTTGGTTATGAAAACCCACATGGATGAAATAATAGATTCTATTGACAAGTGCATACAGGATTTGGAAAATTTCGATGAAAAGATACCTCTTTTTAAAAAGAAAGAAAGCACTTCGGTTGACAGAGCATCAGACGTAATAAGTGAAAGACAGTCTACCTGTGCAGTATGCAG
>JAZUPR010000058.1:0-1629 GCA_045605285.1 Clostridia bacterium
ATTTCAAAATTTCGATTTGGGGCATATCTTGCTGTATAAACACCAGGCTTACCACCAATTGCATCTACACATAGACCGGAATCATCAGCAATACATGGTAGATTTTGTTTTTTTGCAGCAGCAAGTGCTTTAATATAAGCATTTTCTTCAAAGGTTTTGCCCGTTTCTTCAACTTCAGGAATTTCTATATCTTCACCTGATAAAACAGTTATACCTAATGGGTATAGAATTTCTTTTATCTCTGAAATTTTTCCTTTATTATGACTAGCAAATATGATTTTTTTAGATTTTTGCATTTTCTATAGCTCCTTTTTGAATGTTTATTAACTCAGATATTCCTTTTTGAGCAAGTTTTAATAAAGTTGCATATTCTTCTGGAGTGAAAGGTTTTTCTTCTGCAGTTCCTTGAATTTCAACAATATTGCCGTTTTCAGTTAATACGAAGTTTGCATCAACTTGTGCATGACAATCTTCCTCATATTCTAAATCAAGAAGAGCCTCATTGTTGCAGATACCAACAGATATTGCAGCAACTGCTTCTCTAATAGGATTTGAAGGGATTTTTTGCTCTTTAACAAGTTTTTCTAAGGCAAGATAAAGAGCAACATAGCTACCTGTAATTGAAGCTGTTCTTGTTCCCCCATCTGCTTGAATAACATCGCAATCGATATGAATAGAAAATCCAGTTAATAATCTTAAATCTGTGATAGCTCTTAAAGACCTACCAATAAGCCTTTGTATTTCATGAGTTCTACCGCCAACACCATGAGTTTCTCTTGATACACGAGTTTGTGTTGCTCTAGGAAGTAAAGCATATTCAGCAGTAATCCAACCTTTTTCTTCACCCTTTAGCCAGTTTGGAATTTTGTCGTCAACAGAGGCAGTACATAACACATGTGTATTACCACATTTGATTAAGCAAGAGCCCTCAGCATAAAGGTTGTAATTGGGAATGATTTCAATATTTCTTAATTCATCAAATTTTCTATTATTATTTCTCATGCTTTCTCCTTTGCGATATAATATTCTTTAATTGCATTTAAAACTCTATCTACTGTGCAATCAATATTCTCATTTTTTGTTTCAACAATAATATCAGCTTCATTGTAATATGGTGATTCTTCATTTATATAAGTTTGTAATTTGTTTTTTATTTTTGAATCACTACATTGCAAAAAAGGTCTTCTTTTTCTGCCGGTTGTTCTATTGTATAAAATATCAATATCTGCCTTTAACCAAACGGTTAAAGCATTTTCTTTAGCGAGCTTTCTTGTTTGCTCTGCAACAAAAGCTCCGCCACCAGACGCCAAGACACAAGGCTGACCAGATAAAAGCCTCTTCATTATCCGAGCTTCTCCTGCGCGATATTCTTCAACTCCAAAGCACTTAAATACATCAATAACAGACAGTCCTGATGCTTTTTCTATCTCTTGATCGCCATCAATAAAAGGAAGAGATAACTTTTTTGCAAGTCTTTTCCCAACACTTGTTTTGCCACTACCTATTAAGCCAACTAGTAAAATTATTTTATTATATTTTTCCATCTTTAATTCACTATATCGTTATTCTTACTTTACAACAAAGGATATAGTGTTAATAATAATAATCAACAGTTAATTATTAAAAAAT
>JAZUPR010000059.1:0-2968 GCA_045605285.1 Clostridia bacterium
CGGATATAATGTAGAAATTCTTCATGAAGAAATAGGAAATATTTTAGGTCTTAATAATGGATATAAGATGATTATTATAGGTGCAGGACATTTGGGTCATGCTATGGCGAACCACAAAAATCCACAAAAGAGAGGATTTAAGCTTGTGGGTATATATGACGTAAATAAATCTGTCATAGGCGAAGAAATAGCAGGAATAAAAGTGGAAGATTTTTCTGATATAGAAATCTCTATAGCAGAGAAAAAACCTGATATTGCAATTCTTGCTGTTCCAAAGGGATCTGTTGTTGAGGTCGCTCAAAAGCTCGTTGATTGCGGTATAAGAAGCATATTGAATTTTACCTATGCTGAGCTTGATTTGCCATCAGATATTGTGGTTGAAAATGTTCATATAAGTGATTCTCTTATGACGCTTGCATATGAAATAACTCAAAATAACAAAAAATAAAATCTGCAGAAAATTAAACTTCTGCAGATTTTTTATGTCTATTTATATTCTTTGCTTAGTTTTTCAAATGCAGGAAGTGATTTTTCTATCATTTCAGTTGAAACACAATAAGATATTCTCACATATCCCGGGAAACCAAAACTGTCACTTGCCACGAGAAGAAGCTCATGTTTTTTTGCTTTTTCGCAAAAGGCTTTTGCATCAGGCTCAAGGGCTTTTACAAAAAGATAAAATGCTCCGTCGGGTTGAGCTACGGTGTATCCGTATTTCATCAGTGCCTTGCACAGAATATCACGATTTTTTTTATACACGGATATATCGCTTGTCCTGCCAATGCAGTAGGGAACTATTTTTTGAAAAAGACTAGGAGCACATACAAAACCTAATGAACGACCTGCTCCGCATACAGCAAGATATATATCCTTCCAGCTCTCTGCTGTGTCAGGCACAAGTACATAACCGATTCTTTCACCAGGAAGAGACAGGGACTTGCTGAATGAGTAACATACTATTGTGTTGTTGTAATAGTTTGGTATATAAGGAACTTCTGTTGAGTCATATACCAGCTCTCTGTATGGCTCGTCCGCAATTATAAATATTTCGTGACCAAATGTTTTTTGTGCATCGCAGAGAATCTCGCTGAGTTTTTTAATTGTGTCTTCTGACAGTACAACTCCAGAGGGGTTGTTAGGCGAGTTAATTATTACAGCCTTTGTGTTTGGAGTAAGTGCTTTTTTAAACGCATCAAAATCTATCTGAAAATCTTCCTCTCGGCACTTTACTTCAACAGGTTTCATTCCTGACTGGTTTATAAATACTTTGTATTCAGGGAAATACGGAGCAAATATTATTGTCTCGTTGTTTTCTTCAGAGAGTGCTGATAATGCAATAGTCAAAGATGCTGCTGCCCCACAGGTCATATAGAAGTTGTCTCCTGTATAATTTGTCTTGTGATTTTTGTTGATATAGTCAGCACAAGCCTGTCTTACAGATGCATCTCCCTGGGCAGAAGTATATCCGTGAAGAGCTACAGGATTTTCTTCGTTTATAAGTTTTAAAAGAGCTTCTTTTACGCAATCCGGTGCAGGTACACTTGGGTTTCCTATGCTGAAATCAAATACGTTTTCAGCACCTATTTCTGCACACCTTTTTTTTCCGTATTCAAAAAGCTCTCTGATTTCTGATCTTTTGCTGCCGAGAGCATACATTTTTTCTGATATCATATATACCTCCGAAAATTTTTATGTTATTAGCATTATAACATAAAACAATCTGGTAATCAACAAAATTCTTTGTAAATCATATTATATTTGTATGGATATATTTTAGCTCCATTGACAAAAAAAGATGATTGTGATAACATTATTAATAATTTTATACTTCGTAGTTTGTTTGAGGTGACATAATGATTTGTAATAATATATTAGAAGCAATAGGCAATACTCCGATTATACGCCTGTCCCGTATGGTTGATGACGACAGTGCTCAGATTCTTGTTAAATTTGAGGGCCTGAATGTGGGCGGTTCCATCAAGACAAGAACTGCATATAATATGATAGTTCAGGCTGAGAAAAAAGGACTTTTGAATAAAGATTCAATCATAGTTGAGCCAACCAGCGGAAACCAGGGCATAGGTCTTGCTCTTGTGGGAGCGGTAAAGGGATATAAAACTGTTATTATAATGCCAGATTCTGTAAGTGAAGAGAGAAGAAAACTTGTAACTCACTATGGAGCACAGGTAATACTTGTTCATGATGCAGGAAATATAGGTGAGTGTATAGAGGAATGTCTCAACCTTGCCCTTAAAATGAAGAAAGAAGATAAAAATGTCTTTGTACCTCAGCAGTTTGAAAATCCTGACAATACAGATGCTCAAAGAAATTATACTGCTATGGAAATAATCGAGCAGGTAAATGGGAAAATAGATGGATTTTGCTCGGGCATCGGCACCGGTGGTACCATTACAGGTATTGGTGAAGTGCTCAAGGAACATAATCCTGATATAGAGATATGGGCTGTAGAGCCGGAAAACGCAGCTATTTTGTCGGGAGGCTCAATAGGAACTCATGTTCAGATGGGTATAGGGGATGGGCTTATTCCTGATATTTTAAATTGCAATATTTATAATGATATATGTATTATAAAGGACCATGAGGCTCTTTCTGTTTCAAAAGAACTTGCATCCAAAGAAGGAATTATGTGTGGAATATCCAGCGGAACAAATGTTGCCGCAGCCATAAAACTTGCGAAAAAATTAGGAAAGGGAAAGACTGTTGTTACGGTGCTCCCTGATACTGCAGAAAGATACTTTTCTACACCGCTTTTTGAATAATTTACTTAAAAAAATCCGGCATAAAAATTGCCGGGTTTTTCTTTTGATAATCTATGGTTAAAGTATGTTGAATAATGGATATTAATTGACATTTTTAACTTTAGTTGATATAATAAAATCGTATAGTAATATAATCTTTATGGTAGGTGTTTATATGTCACAGAGAAATATACCTTTTTCTCCTCCGG
>JAZUPR010000060.1:0-11143 GCA_045605285.1 Clostridia bacterium
CCCTTAATTCCTCTTACACATTTAGATTCACACTGAGTTTCCTGCGGGCACACTCTTCCGCAAACTGCAGGAAGAGAAGAGGACTTGGAGATAATCTGATATGCTCCTTCAAAATCTCCCTCTTTTATTTTTTCTATAAATTCTGGTATATGAATTTTTACAGGACATCCGTCCACACAAGGCATATTCTTACAGTTAAGGCAACGCATTGCCTCATCTATAGCGGTTTCCTCGCTGTAGCCAAGAGCAACCTCGTCAAAATTACGTCCCCTCACCTTTGGGTCCTGAGTGGGCATTTCATTACGAGTAAGAGACATATTTGGTTTTGCCATTTTATTGTACCTCCTTTTTGTAAAGGTTACATGTTGATTCGTACGCATGACGTTCAAAATCAGAATACATTCTTCCTCTGGTCATTGCCTCATCAAAGTCAACCTCATATCCGTTAAAATCAGGTCCGTCTACGCATGCAAACTTGGTAACTTTCTTTCCGTCTACATTGAGAGTAAGTCTGCAGCCGCCACACATACCTGTTCCGTCAATCATAATAGGATTCATAGACACTGTCACAGGTGTGCCGAAAGGTTTTGCTGTGGCAACAACAAATTTCATCATAATGAGCGGGCCGATGGTGATGATAAGATCAAATTTTTCACCGCCGTCAAGCATTTCCTTAAGAGGCATTGTAACATTGCCTTTTTCTCCGTAAGAACCGTCGTCGGTTACTATTTTTAAAGTGTCTGAGCAGTTTTTGAATTCATCTTCAAGTATAAGAAGGTCTTTGTTTCTGAATCCAATGATGCTTGTTACCTCTGCTCCCATTTTGTGAAGTTCTTCTGCTATAGGAAGAGCTATGGCACAGCCAACGCCGCCGCCTACGATGCAGACTTTTTTAAGTCCGTCAAGGTGGGTTGCTACGCCAAGAGGACCTACAAAATCTTCGATATAGTCTCCAGCTTCTTTAAAGCTGAGTTTTTTGGTTGTTCCGCCGACTATCTGAAAGATTATTTTTACGGTACCGGCATCCTTGTTTACACCGGCAACAGTAAGAGGAATTCTCTCACCGTCTTTGTCAACTCTTAATATTATAAACTGACCTGGTTTTGCTTTGTTTGCCACAAGCGGAGCCTCTATCTGAAGCTGAACCACTGTGGGATTCAAAACTTTTTTCTCTGCTATTTTATACATTTTTCTACTCCATTTCTAAAAGATTACTTGATAGTATAATATATACGTTAAGATTATTTAAGTTCGGGAATGACAGTGTTTATAAAAAACTGTCTTGCCTCTGCAGATAAAATTCTGTAAATTTTACTGTTTAAGTGTACTGCGACACCCTTTGATGAACAGGTCTTGTCGCAGAAAATTGCAGACACCTCCAGTTTGTCATGAAGGGAATATTCCTCCACAAGATGCTGAAAAGTCATAACTACATTGTTGGCTCCGTTTAAATGACATGTTGTGCCGATGCACACCCTAAGTTCATTCATTATCAGCAGCCTCCTTTTTTATCGTAGTGAACATGCAAAAGCTCGTGCACTTTTCCTTTCAATATATCCTGATAAATTGCCGATAAAATAGGATTATCCTCTGAACGACGGATACTGTGAAGCTTGTCGGCACTGTACAGGCCTGTGCCTCTTTCAGCCTGTCTTGAAGCATCGGCATATGGCTGACCGCCGCCATTGATACAACCTCCTGGGCAAGCCATAACTTCGATAAAGTCAAAATGTTCACCAGTTTTCATACGCTCTATAATCTTTTCGGCATTGCCGAGACCGCTGACAACAGCAATCTTAAGCTCTTTTTCTCCGTAAGCAAGGTTGAATTCCTTTATACCGTCCATACCACGCTGACCGGCTTTTTCAACCTGCATAAGAGCAGTGCGTGATTTGTTTTCTGATACACGTCGCAGAACCGCTTCTGTAACACCGCCGGTAACACCGAATATAACTCCGGCACCGGATACTGTGCCAAAAGGCATATCTACTGATTCAGGCTCAAGCTCATCAAACATAATGCCTGATTCTTTTATCATGAGGATAAGCTCCTGTGTGGTGATGACAACATCCACGTTAGGATTGCCATCTGTTTTGAACTCATCTCTGTCTGCCTCAAATTTCTTTGCGGTACAAGGCATAATTGCCACATGGAACATTTCTCTTGAGCTTTTCTTGCTCTGCTCTTTTAAAATTGAAGCCATCATCTGCATTGGTGAACGGCAGGTTGAGATATTTCCTAAAAGTTCAGGATGCTTTTTCTCGCAATACTGAATCCAGCCCGGACAGCATGATGTGATAAGAGGAATGTTATTACCCTCCTCAAGTCTTTCTATAAACTCTGCGGTTTCTTCAACAACAGTGAGGTCTGCACCGAGAGTGGTGTCATACACCTCGTCAAATCCCATACGATGAAGAGCTGCAACAATTTTGCCCATAGCATTTTCTCCATCGGGAATATTGAGCCCTTTTCCAAGAGCAACTCTTACTGCAGGTGCAATCTGAACAGTTGTTTTAACCTCAGGATTGTCAAGGGCTTTCCATACCTGGCCAATATTTTTCTTGACAACTATAGCTCCTGTAGGACAAACCCCTACACACTGGCCGCATCCTACACAGGGAGACTCGGCAAGAGGCTTTCCGAAAGCTGTGGATATAATCATCTTTGAGCCGCGGTGAGCAAAGTCTATAGCACCTACATTCTGTATTTCATTACAAACACGGACACAGTCTCCGCAAAGAATACATTTTCCTGAATCACGGGAGATACATACAGAAGATGTATCCTCATCCTTTGTGGATGCGGCACGGTTTGGAAATCTTACTCCCTCGATATTAAATCTCATCGCAAGGTCCTGAAGCTTACACTTAGTGTTGTTTTCACATACTGTACAGTCTCTGCAGTGATTTGCAAGTAAAAGCTCTAAGATATTTTTTCTGTATCTTCGAAGTCTCTCTGTATTCGTTTTTATCTCCATTCCGGCTCTTGGAGGAGTGGAGCAAGCAGCGTCGAGACCGCCCCACTGGTTTTCAACCATACACATACGACAGGCGCCATATATGGAAAGCTCTGTGTGGTAGCAGAACGTGGGCATTTTTATACCGATTTTCTGACACAGCTGGAGAATATTTTTTTCTCCATTTATCTCAACGGGGATTCCGTCAATAGTCATAATCTGTTTTTCGTTCATTATCAACCCTCCTTAATCGCCTTGAATGCACAAGCATCTATACAGCTTCCGCAACGGATACATTTTGACAAATCAATTTTAAACGGTTCTTTGATTTTTCCTTCAATTGCACCCACAGGACACTGTCTTGCACACTTACTGCATCCCTTACAAAGTTCAGGGTCAATATATATAGTTTTAAGTTTCTGACAAGCACCCGCAGGACATTTTTTATCATAAATGTGTGCTTCGTACTCGTCACGGAAATTCTTGATTGTGCTCACAACAGGGAATGATGCAGACTTACCGAGTCCACAAAGTGCTGTGGCAGAAATTGTCTCGGAAAGCTCTAAAAGAAGCTCGATATCTCCGTCTCTTCCCTCACCTGCAACAATTCTTTCCAATATTTCAAGCATTCTCTTTGTACCCTCACGGCAAGGAACGCATTTTCCGCAGGACTCGTTCTGAGTAAAGTTCATAAAAAATCTTGCAACCTCGACCATACAGGTGTGAGAATCCATAACAACAAGTCCGCCTGAACCAATCATAGCACCGACTTTTTTAAGAGTGTCAAAGTCAAGAGGAAGGTCAAGGTGCTCCTTTGTAAGGCATGCACCTGAAGGTCCGCCTATCTGAACAGCCTTGAATTCACCGTCGCCACGCATGCCTCCGCCGATATCAAAAATAATTTCACGAAGTGTTGTTCCCATTGGAACTTCTATTAGACCCGTGTTTGCTATATTTCCTGTAAGAGCAAAGGCTTTTGTGCCTGCGTTCTTTGAAACACCGATGCCGAGGAACCAATCTGCACCTTTATCTATAATCTGAGGAACATTTGCATAGGTCTCAACATTGTTTAAAACGGTGGGCTTGTCAAACAGTCCGTTTTCAACAGTTCTTGGCGGTTTAACACGAGGGAAACCTCTCTTGCCTTCGATAGATGCTGTAAGAGCACTTCCCTCACCGCAAACGAATGCACCCGCACCGCGGTTTATATGCATATGAAATGAAAAATCTGTTCCGAGAATGTTGTCTCCCAAAAGTCCAAGCTCTTGTGCCTGTGCAATAGCATCTTTAAGTCTGGATACCGCAAGAGGATACTCGGCTCTTACATATATATAACCGTCACTTGCTCCGCAGGCAACACCCGCAATCATCATACCTTCAAGCATTCTGTGAGGGTCGCCCTCCATAATGCTTCTGTCCATAAATGCACCGGGGTCTCCTTCGTCACCGTTGCACACTACATATCTCTGAGTTTCCCTCTGGCGTCTTACCTGTTCCCATTTTTTTCCTGTAGGGAATCCACCGCCGCCTCTTCCTCGAAGCTCTGATTTTGAAACCTCGGCAATAATTTCTTCGCCGGTCATATCAAAAAGAGCTTTTTCAAAAGCAGAATATCCGCCGATAGCAACATATTCGCGGATGGACGAAGAATCTATTTTTCCGCAATGCTCGAGCACTACTCGTGTCTGCTGCTGATAGAAAGGTATGTTTGACTGTTCTCTGTATACTTTTCCATCTTTATGATAAGCAAGGCGGTCAACACACTCGCCTTTTTCAATCGTTTTTTCTACTATTTCCCCGCAGTCGTCAAGTTTAACCTTTGTGTAAAGCCAACCCTGAGGTTCGATTCTGAGAAGAGGTCCCATTTCACAAAAACCGTGACATCCGCTCTTTTTAAGACCAATTTCTTCACCGTGAGGGTCTTTCATAAGCTCTACAGAAACAGGAAGTCCCTTTTCTTCCATAAGACTTTTAAGTTTATCGTGTATCTCAATTGAACCACTGGCAACACAACCTGTTCCGGCACAGACAACAATCTTTTTTACCTGTGCATCATAGGCTTTTTTCGCAAGGTCGCGATATGATTTCAATTCCTCTCTTGACTTAAGCATTGGCTATCTCCTCCTTAAGTTGCTTTATGAGCTCTGACGCCTTATCGGGAGTCATTTCGGGATGAACCACATCATTAACAGTAAGAACAGGTGCAAGTCCGCACGCACCCAGACAGGAAACAGTCTCAACTGTAAAGTTTCTGTCATCTGTGGTTTTTTTGCTCTCGGAAAGTTCAAGTTCTTTACGGAGTCTCTCAAGGATAGGAATAGATTTTCTCACATGACATGCTGTACCGTCGCAAATTTTAATTACATATTTTCCCTTTGGCTCAAGAGAAAAGTTTTCGTAGAAGGTTGCGATGCTGTATATGCTCGCTTCACTCATACCCATCTTTTCAGCAAGATACGGGAAAACATCCTGTGGAAGATAACGGTAATGCTCCTGAATGTCCTGCAAAACCGATATTATTGCCTTTTGCTCACACCCGTTTGTGTTGAGTATTTCATCGACTACAGAAAAATCAATGTTATCAATCATATTTTCATTCCTCTTTTCTATATGTTTTTTAAAAATAACTTATCTTAATGTGCTTTCCCATTTTTTTAAGACATTCTGAAAGCTCGGTGGCAAGATTCATCTTTATGTTAAAATTAATAGGCAGGTCAGGATTCTGATGAGCCGGATTTATGGCTCTGCCCACATAAAAGTTTATATCTGTTGCCTCTTCAATAAGCATTCTGCATATGAGCGATGCTCCGTCGCCCCCGTAGCTCCACTCGCTGTAAAGCTTGTTGTCGCCCAAGTAATCTTTGACGTATCTTATAACCTTGTTCATAGTGATGACCCCCTCGGTCACCAAATCCACACCCTCTATTTTGCCGATAGGGGGAACATCGGATGCCTCAAAATTCAAGGTTGCCTGCAAGGGTTTTCCAAGATACTTTGCGGCTATTGATGAGGTGGTTCCTCCGCAGATGATGTGTTTTCCCTCTTTGGAGAAAAACAGAGACATCATTCTGTCGCTGTCGTCGCGGTTTGCGGGTGGACCAAAAATCAGATTGACAGGTTCCCTTTTTCTTATTCTGACAACACAGGCTGTGGTATCATCGCCGGGCTTTTCCCCGTAAAGTCTGTTGCACTCGTCAACAAGGAGAGTAGAAAGATTTTTTGCGGTAAGTCCTGAGACAGACATTGCCTCCATATATTCGATAATGTCTTCTCTTTTCCACCCGAAATTATATGCCATACCGATACCTGCATGGGGACATCCGTCGCTCATGGCTATAAATATGTCATTCTCTTTAAGACGGATTGTTGATTTATATATTTTTTTACCGTCTATAATCATCTCTGTTTTCGGATAATCATAGTTTACATAGTCTCGGAGGACTATTATGTGAGGGTTGTCATACTGGATTATTTCTGCTGTTTCGTTATTCTTTAAGTGAATAATCGTAAAGGTTGAATACGCCACCCCTCTGACAGAGCAAACGGGAAGAGTTGCGGCAATTGTGGATACACATTCTTCGACAGGGAGTCCCGCAGCCATCATTGTGGAAATAATTTTTGAAGTCAGGGTAGACAATATACTTGCCTTTACCCCGCTGCCGAGCCCGTCGGCAAGAACAATGACGGATGAATTATCCTCCTGTTCAACAATATCTATATGGTCTCCGCACAATTCCTCGCCATAATGGTTTATGCTCTTGAAACCGATATCTGCACACAAATCATTCATTGGAAATCGACTCCTTAAGCTTTGCAAGAGCAATTTTTGTTTCGGCTGCAGTTTCGCCAAGAAGTGATGCAATTTCCTGAACAATTCGCATCTGCTTATCAACAACCTTGTCTGCAACCTCTACGGTCTGACGACTTATGCTTTCTTTTTTCTCTCTTTCCTTTTCTTCGTCGGTAATATCTCTCATAATACCGATTAAAAGGTGTGAATCTTTATCATACACCACAGACTGCTCAACATATCGTCCGTATTCGGCAAGATAAACCCTCTTGTTGCGGACATCTCTGCCTGTGTTTTTCACATAGACAAAATCGGCAGTATCCATAATTCTGATGGCTTGGTCTCCCAGAACATCGGACTCTGAACGGATATTCATCATTTTTCTTGCGGCCTCGTTTATCTGCTGAACCTCAAGGTCCTCATTGAGAACAATAAGACCATTCGGAGTGCTTTTAACAATGGTGTCAGAAAAGCTTTCGGCTTTATCCTTAAGGTATGGCAGACACATAGAAATCTCCGCTTTCCCCTGACATACAGCAATAGCTTTTTCTCTGCAGGTGTTATATCCGCAGGAGCCGCAATTGAGTTCGTCGCTCGGGCTGAATTTTCCCATTTGCCTTAGCACCTTGGCAATTTCCTCTTCGCTTGGCATAGCAAGTCTGTGTTCTATATATTCAAAATGTTTTTTCAGTTCCTCAAAATCACTGGGTGGTATTTCAAAATCCTTTTCTCCTGCATAGTTTGAAACGGTTATAAAATCCTTTACAAGAGATGTGTGATGATATTTTTCCATTACAGGTCCGCCTATACAGCTTCCAACACAGGAAGACATCTCAATAAAGCACCTTGAAATTTTCCCTTTTTCAATATCCTTTAGGGCAGCAATACAGTTTTCCACTCCGTCAAGTGCCATATAGGTGTAGTCGGGCACTCTTTCGGTCATGGTTTTCAAAATCCCCCCTGTTGTAGGGAAAAGTCTTGCTCTGGAGTTTGCATCGCTGTCGGATTTCTGCTCAAGTTCAATATTTTCTTCTTTAAGCCAGTTTGTAAGCTCTTCAAAGGTAAGCACAGCATCAACAATGCCCTCATAGTGCTCAGCCTCATCCTTTTTTGCAACACATGGGCCTATAAAAACGGTTTTGGCTCCAGGGATTCGCTTTTTTATATCCATACAATGTGCCTGCATGGGAGAAACCACATCTGCAAGATATTCTAAAAGTGACGGAAAATATTTTTGTATAAGAAGATTTATAGAATGGCAACAAGAGGAAATGACAACATTTCTGTTATCCTCACGGAGCATTCTTTCGTATTCTTTTTTTACAATGGTTGCTCCTATTGCTGTCTCTTCAACGGAGTAAAAACCCAGCTTTTTAAGAGCATCATTCATAGATTTTATTCCTATCCCGTCGTAGTTTGCCACAAAGGACGGAGCAAGAGATACAACAACGGGGGCATCCCCTTGCAAAAGCACTTTTGCTTTTTCTGTTTCATTGACAATCTGCTTTGCATTCTGCGGACATACCACGAAACACTGCCCGCAAAGAATACATTCGTTTCCTATGATATGAGCCTGATTTGCAGAAAAACGAATTGCCTTTACAGGACAGTTACGAATACATTTATAGCAGTTTTTACAGTTTGATTTTTTAAGAGTAAGACAATTGGGCATATCCTGTTCACTCTCCTTTGTTTATACCTGCAAGTACATTGTTTTCAAAAAAATCTTTAATGTTTTCGGGGGTAATTCCCGTGTGAACTTCCTCATCCAACTGCACGGTAACACCCGCCCTGTTACATTTGCCAAGGCAAAAGCTCCCTGCAAGGGTGATATCGTCTTCAAGAGAACGTTTTTGTATTTCCTCTGTAAGCAGACGGACAATCTCAGAAGAACCCTTTAAATGACAGGAGCTTCCGACACAAATTTTTATTATCATAAAATCACAGCCTTTGGATTTTTGTTTACAAAACCAATTAAGCATAAATATACGTTTATATTGTAACATATGAAATTGCAAACATCAATATATTTTGACATATTTTTGTGAAAGTTTTAACGTTTATTATGGCAGAATTTCCATAAAAAAAGAGATGCAAACAATTGCATCTCTTTTTCTGTTCTATTCTGCTGTTTCTGCCATATTCTCACCTGTGTTTTCAGGGATTGGTGTTTCTTCGTTATTCTGGGGAACCGTCTCCTCGGGAACAGACGGTATTGTCTCTTGTGTTACGGTATCTTCTTGGTTTTCGTCCTCAGGCACTACAGGCTCCTGTGTATCAGCTTCTTCAGAAACATCTTCCGCAGGTTCTTCCTGAACAATAGGAGCAGTTGTTTCTATATTCTCAAAATTTACTTTTCTTTCTTCAAAGACATCTGTGCCAAAAATTTTTGTAAAAAATTCGTTATGGTCTATGGCAAATACAACAACTGCATCTTTTGCCGCACATTCATAAGGCACAGCGCAAAAAGATATTACATAAGCCTCGCTGAGACCTTGCATCATATCTCCTGAAACATAGTCCTCGTCTTCCTTTTCGCTCATAAGGTAGTTTGTCTCAAAAACCTTGTCATCATATCTTATATAAGTGCTTAAAATGCTCTCTAAATCCCTTGATTCAAAAGATTTATTCATAACCTTGAATTTTGTGACAAGGTAGACAAAACCCTCGGGTGCATCGCACACGCTTGGGGCTTTGTCATAAAGATATGTTGAATAATGGCAGGAGTCGAGCTTTGCTCTGGTTTTTGAATTAGAAAGACTCTGACCCTCATATACAGTTTCCATATTGTGTACAAACTCAAAAAGCTTGTAATCAAATTCAAATTTGTCATTTTCCGTAAAAATTTCCACAGCATAAATATCATCTTCCGAATCCTCGGGCACCTCTACCGCTATATGAAGAGTCGTTTCGCTCATGGGAGAAATTTCCATAGACGGTGCAAGGCTTGAGCCGTCCTCGTTTTCAGAAAGAGCGAGAAAATCAGAATACTTTTTGCCTGATTTTTTACCCACCGCCACTGCAGAGACAATTTCTGACGAATTTACTGCCTGTTTTTTATTTTTAAATCTCATAACAATGTCTATATATGTGTTTTCCTCTTTTTCACATTCAACAAATGTTCCGCATCGAAGAGAAGAATATATCACATCGGTTGTATGAACTTTTTTGACTGTAAAATCTCCTATTCCCCCTGCTTTAAATACTTCTCCTGCAGAGAGTGTGGAAAATGTCTCCTCGGTGCTTGTGGGAGTATCTTTTTTTGAGCAGGAAGTAAAAAATACTGTCGTTAAAATTAAAAGTGCAAATATTATAAGTTTTTTCATATCATCTCTCCTATAAAAGACTATGATTATTGTACCACCGTTTATGAAAAAAAGTCAATGAACAATCCATTAAAATAATGGGGAAAAAGGAGATTTTTATCTGCAACTTTAGAAAGGATATATCATATATTGAATGTGGAGGTGTTTTTCTTGATATCATTCATTCTTCCGTTTTTCTATGCTCTTCCAAATATGATTTTCATGGTTTCCTATGTGTCCGGCATTAACTCTTTTCAGTTGCCCCTGAGTGCAAAAGAGGAAGAAGAGTACCTTAACAAATACATATCCGGTGACAAAGAAGCAAGAAACATTCTTATAGAAAGAAACTTAAGGCTTGTGGCTCACGTGGTGAAAAAATACTCATGTGCCGACCAGGATGCTGAAGACCTCATATCTATCGGGACAATAGGCCTTATAAAGGCAATATCCTCTTTTCGCCCTGAAAAAGGAACAAGACTTGCAACCTATGCTGCAAAGTGCATTGACAATGAAATTTTAATGAGTCTTCGCTCATCCAAGAAAAGGCAAAATGAGGTTCTTTTGCAAGACCCTGTGGGAAAAGACAAGGATGGCAGGGAGATAACCCTTATCGACAAGCTGACCGGCGAGAGTGAAAACGTCTTCGACGACGTGGACACAAAACTTCAGCTCCGCTCTCTGTATGAAAGCATGAAATACATACTCACTAAAAGAGAAAAACGGATTATTGAGCTTCGCTACGGACTTGAAACAGGGTGTGTCTACACCCAAAGAGATATTGCAAAGATGCTTAATATCTCCCGTTCATATGTGTCGCGGATAGAAAAAAAGGCAATAGAAAAGCTATTTAAAAAATATAATGAATAAAGCAAAAAGACTTTCTTTTCAAGAAAGGCTTTTTAAATGAATAATTAATGATGAATAGTGAATAATTAAGGAAGGCATTTGCTTATGTCGCAAATGCCTTTTTTTGTTTTGGTTTCCAACAAACCGTTCTTTTCGTACTTACGGCACATCCTAAAGGCTGTGTCCTGCAAATTCCACCTCATCCGTCAAAACCTTTGATTTTGCCACCTTCCCCTCAAGGGGAAG